>CAJNCT010000005.1:0-98002 GCA_905221335.1 bacterium | reverse complement strand
CCGAACACAGCAGTTAAGCCCTAGAACGCCGGAAGTAGTTGGGGGTTGCCCCCTGTGAGATATGGAAGTCGCTTAGCAGAATAGGAAGTTTAGAGGCTTCCTTTTTGGGAGTTTAGCTCAGCTGGGAGAGCATCTGCCTTACAAGCAGAGGGTCAGCGGTTCGATCCCGTTAACTCCCATAGGTCCCGTAGTGTAGCGGTTATCACGTCGCCCTGTCACGGCGAAGATCGCGGGTTCGATTCCCGTCGGGACCGTAAGATAACGGAAGTTATTTTAGACTCGTTAGCTCAGTTGGTAGAGCAATTGACTTTTAATCAATGGGTCACTGGTTCGAGCCCAGTACGGGTCATATTTGCGGGTTTGGCGGAATTGGCAGACGCACCAGATTTAGGATCTGGCGCTTAACGGCGTGGGGGTTCAAGTCCCTTAACCCGCATAGTAGAAATTGGCCGGCTTAGCTCAGTTGGTAGAGCATCTGATTTGTAATCAGAGGGTCGCGTGTTCAAGTCATGTAGCCGGCATTAAAACTAGAAGAGGTCGATGCGAACGTAGTTCAGTGGTAGAACACCACCTTGCCAAGGTGGGGGTCGCGGGTTCGAATCCCGTCGTTCGCTTAGAGAGGCCGGGGTGGCGGAACTGGCAGACGCACAGGACTTAAAATCCTGCGATTGGAAACGATCGTACCGGTTCGATCCCGGTCCTCGGCATATAATAATGAGCACCCTTAGCTCAACTGGATAGAGTACCTGACTACGAATCAGGCGGTTAGAGGTTCGAATCCTCTAGGGTGCATTTTTTCTATTTAACTCGGGAAGTAGCTCAGCTTGGTAGAGTACTTGGTTTGGGACCAAGGTGTCGCAGGTTCGAATCCTGTCTTCCCGATTTGATTTATTGACTAAGATACTTAAGTGAGTATCTTTTTTTGGCTCTTTGTCAACTGTAGTGGATTACCAAAAAGTCATACTCTGGAGAGGACTAAATCAGTCCTCTCCTTTTTGATATTCAAAGCGACGAGAATTCTAGTTTTAAAATTGTCAAAGTTCCGAAAGCCAAAGATATTGCGTTTGATGAGTTTAATGAGATGATTGGTTGCTTCTAGTTTGGCGTTGGAATAGAGTGATTCAAGGGCATTAATGATTTTTTCTTTGTCCTTGAGAAAGGTTTGAAAGACAGCCTGAAAGCGATTTCGAATAATCGCTTGTGTTCTGCATTCAAGGACAGTGATAATATTGAGATTCTTAAAGCCTTGTACGGATAAAACTCATTTTAAAGGCGTACTCGTCTCAGGACATGGTCTTATGAAGTCGACTAAAGTCATTGAGCTTCCGAATGACGGTTGAAGTTGAAATGGAAAGCTGGTGAGCGATATCGGTCATAGAGGTTTTTTCAACTAGTTTTTGAGCAATGATAGCACTTTAAACGGCGTTTTTAAGGAGAATTCTAGTAGGCATGCCAGTCGTTTCAGAGGAAGGAATCTTAGACGGTTTTTGAAAATCATATTTCTTCAGTGATTTCCTTGTGAGTATCCATATTGATGATATCTAGAATCTGGATATTAGGGTCTTTAATGTCTAGTAATTTTGTGATAAAATGTAATGGTTCCATAAGATTCTTTCTAATGATGGTTTGATCGCTTTTCATTATAGATCTTATGGGACTTTTTTTCTACAACAAAATAGACTCCATAATATCCATAGGGGATTTACCCACTACAAATATTATAGAGCCTGCAAACAACATCCCATGACTAGAAGTGTCTTCTGACCATGGGGTGTTTTTCTATAGGAGGGCTAGGTTATACTCTTCAAAAATCTCTTTAAACCATGTCAGCTTCGCCTTGCCGTAGGTATATGACACTGACTCCGTCAGTTCTATCCACAACCTCAAAACAGTGTTTTGAGCAACCTGCGGCTAGCTTCCTAGTTTACTCTTTGATTTTCATTGAGTATTAGTTTTTTTCTTGTTTTTCATCAACCATCCAAGTCCGAGAAGGGCAAGGATACTGAATCCAGCAAGGGCAAGAAGTGATTTGCTCTCAGTTCCTGTGTTTGGAAGGACTTTCTGAGAAAGAGCCTCTGCAGCAGTTTCTTGAGTTTCAGGATTGGCGGCTAGGTTTTGAGCTTGACCTTGTTCTGGTTCAACTTCTAAGCAAGAAAGATCAAATTCTGGTTTTTCTTCCACAGCTGGAGCGACAATGGCACCACCTTGAGATAAGCGGAGAACGACAGCAGTGAGAGCGTTCAATTTCAAGCCTTTTTCAGTCCATTCGAGACCTTGAGGGTTAGCGATTCCTACGGGTCCTGCTTGGTTTTCATCTGCGAGAACTTCGGCTTTTCTCAAGTGAGCAAATGCAGTTCCTAGAGTAAATTCACGAGCCTTATCATCCGCATTGACAAAGACAGCGTAAACATCCCCGTTTGGAGCAGTGATTTGGTAGCCGATGGTCACATCTTCTTTTTCAACGCCATTTTGTCCTGGAACAGTAATGAGTTGGACGCGTTCTTTGATATCTTGTAGACTCTTGAGTCGGAAGGCGTCTGTAGATTGACGAAGAGCAATCAGACCTTTCATGTAGTCACGGCTCTTGACATTTTCAGGATAAGTTTTGCTATCTGTAGCCTTGGTCCAATCAAACTTGTTGACAGCATCACTTGAGTCGTAAGAGTCATGGATAAAGTAAGGATAGACAAATGGCTTACCGTCCTTGTCGCGCAACAAGTGAGACTTGTTTGGAACCTTATCTTCAGGAACAGGAGTCTTATAGGCTGGATCAAGGAATTGTTTGGTACGTCCATATTCCTGACCAGAGTGGATAAACGGAGTTCCTTGAGCAGTCAAGACCATGAGGTTTCCAAGTCGCAAACGGCGATGGATTTCAGCATAGTTCTCAGCCTTGCTTGGGTCTTTTTTGATAGACTGGGCAATGATATCAAAGAGGGTCAAGTTATCATGGGCTGCGATATACTGGATAACATCTCCAGGGTTGTCTGCTTCAAAGTTGGTTGGTTGGGCAATGAGATTTTTAAAGATGGTATTGATATCGCGTTTGCCACCCGTGATAAAGGCAGGTTGCCCTTCGTTTGGATAGCCAGACTTGAGGTTGTTACGGATGTCGTCTGAAAAGACAGCGACAGTATCTGTTTTTTTCATCCAATCTTGGTCGGCAGGTTGTACAGGCGTATTTTCATCACCAGTATAGGTTCTCCAGCCTTCACCTAGCATGATAAGATTTGGATTGAGGGCGCGTGCAGCTTTGTACGCTTCTTCGATAGAAGCCGCATCGTGGTCACCCATCATATCAAAGCGGAAACCATCTACTTTGTAAGTTTCAACCAGATACTTGATAGAGTCTACCAAGACACGTTTAGACATGTAGTGGGTAGTTCCCAAACGACCGCCTCCAAAGCTAGTACGTGGAGTTCCGTCTGCGTCCATAAAGTGATAGTAGTTTGGCTCAATATCCTCAAAAATATCAACATTGGCAGTATGGTTGTAGACCACGTCCAAGATAGCTCCCATGCCACGTTTGTGGATTTCGTTGATGAGGTTTTTGAATTCGGCAATACGTTTTTCTGGATCCTTAGGATCGCTTGAGTACATACCAGTCAAGGAGAAGTAGTTTTGAGGGTCATATCCCCAGTTGTAGTTGCTGTTGCTTGAAGCGTAGGCAGACAAACGTTCATGGTTTTTCAATTCATTGACAAAGTAGTAAGACAAGACTGGAAGGAGCTGGATATGAGTCACACCCAAGTCTTTGAGATAGTCTAGTTTTTCGATAAAGGCTTCGAAGGTACCAAATGGCTTGGTCAAATCTTTTGCGATGGCAGGATCCGAAGTGAAGTCACGCACATGAGCCTCATAGATAACGGCATCTTCACGTGATTTGAAGTTACGAATCTTTCCATAGGTCAAGTCTTGCGGACCTAACTTCGCTGGATCGACAAAGGCAGCTTTAGCGACCTTATGAGCGGCATCTGTTTTTGCTAGGTCACTGTTCCAAGCCGCTAATGATTTGGCATAAGGGTCAAGAACGAGGACAGTTTTACCTTGTCGCTCGATTTGGTAGTGGTAGTAATAGCCAGTGTAGTTGCTGATACCGAGACCAGAGTTTGCATCCAGAGTTTGTTTCCAGGTTCCTTTTTCTCCTTTTTCAAGGGCGACAGTTCCGACTACCTTTTCAGGGTCTTTCTTGTCATAGACAACAACGGAAACCTTATCAGCGCTTGGAGACCAGAGGGTGAGGTCAACACGCTTGCCATCTTCTTTCAGAGTTGCGCCGAGTGGACCATCGTAACTGTAGGATTCATCCTTGAGGCGCCAGCTTGAACGTGTGGTAAATCGGTCTGAATTGTAGCTGACAGTGTAAGGGTGTTGGGTGTCAGAGAAGTCGCCGATGTAGGTCACTTTTTTACCTGCCTCATCCACTTCTGCGTCTGTGATAGCTACTTTATTCCCTTGGTAATCAGTGATGCTGGAGTGTTTGAGGATATCGTCTTTCTTAGCTCCAACTAGGGTAGAAAAACTGCTTTCGATACGAGATTTAGCCACGTGTTGGGCACCAGTCATACGGATATCATGGACATAGTAGGGATTGGTGTAAATGGTTTCGTCATCATCTTTGAGGAAGATTTGACTGTGATTTTTTAGATCAGTAAATTTATAATCTTCTTTTCGGATTTTCACATCATCGCCTTTCTTGCTTTCGTCTAGTAATAAAAATCCAAATTCTCTCGCAGCTTCATTGAGTGGAATATCAATGTAACGGCCATATTTTCCAGTTGCGGTAAAATCAGTACCGTCAGGCCATTCTCCACTGCTTGGGTTCTTGACATCGCCCCAATACCAAAGAGATTTTTTGTCATAGTTGCCATCGGTGCGGTAGTAGTTGACACGAACAGTGCCTGCTGGCTGAGGGCGGTAGTTGTATACCTTGTAGTTTTCATCTAGCCAAGCCTCGTTCATTTTGGGAGAGAGGCGCTCTACCGAACGATCCCCTGTCAAGTTATCCCCTTTGGAATTATTGATGAGGAAGCTGACTTTCTTGGCTTGCTCATTTTTGAGTTTGACATCTAGGTAATAACCGTAGTCATCTTGCTTGGCATCCTTGAAGGACTTGGCTCCCTTGGGCCAGTTCTCAGACGGCTTTTCAACATCGTCCCAAGTCCAAAGACCTTGAGAATCTTTGTTTTCTTCAGGGAGTTTTTTTACATGGATGCGGAAGTAGTTGTCTTCGATTGGTTCTTCAGATGATGTGTCAGCTTGTGGTTTTTGATCTGAAGTTGGCGTTGAAGTGCTGGCATCTACTTTCTCTTCCTTGCTGTTAGCCTGGCTTGTAGTAGCATCTTCTGTTTTAGGTGTTTCTGGTGCTAGACTAGCTTCCACAGCTGGAGTTTCCTTTTTAGAACCGAGGGAAGCGTTTGCATTATTTTGCTCAGAAATAGGGCTTTGCTCTTGTGCTTGACTAGTTTCAGTCTCAGTATGAGCCTTGGTCACAACGCTAGTCTTTTCCTGAGTTTGGGGAAGGTTTTCATTAGCCGAAATAGTTGGTATTGCAGCAGAAAGCAAGACAATGCTGGCACCAATAAGGACAGAACCAGTTCCGTTTTTCAAAGAACGGATACCGTAAATCATTTTTTTCTCAGTTTGAGATGGGATCTTTTTCATCACAATTCTCCTTGTGTAGTTGTTCCTTATCAGTATAGCACGAGGTAAACATTAGTGCAAGCGTTTTCCTAATTTTTGAGAGAAAATATAATGCTCAATTCTCTTGAAATTTTAAAATAATATATAGGAAAAGATTGTTTAAAAAATAGTAAAAAACCTTGAAAAATCTTACCTAATAAGGTATAATAAAAGTAATCATTTGTCGTAGGTTTTGTCTGAAATATTGTCCAGACAAGGCTCACAGCAGTTAAATCTTCTGAAAAAGTCAGATTTAGCTGCTCTTTTTGTGCTTTTTTTCAGGTTTTCGAGTGCTTGTAACAAAGATTTAAAGATTCTGAAAATTCGTCAAAGGGACACGGTGATAGGGGTTTTTAAAACCATATGACGATTAGAAAAGCCTGATTGACAAGGCTTGAAACTTTATTTACAAAGGAGAATCATCTTGGCAGGACATGACGTTCAATACGGGAAACATCGTACCCGTCGTAGTTTTTCAAGAATCAAAGAAGTTCTTGACTTACCAAATTTGATTGAAATTCAAACGGATTCATTCAAAGCTTTCCTAGACCATGGTCTTAAGGAAGTGTTTGAAGATGTATTGCCAATTTCAAACTTCACAGACACAATGGAGTTGGAATTTGTTGGCTATGAAATCAAGGAACCAAAATACACGCTCGAAGAAGCACGTATCCATGATGCTAGCTATTCAGCACCAATTTTTGTAACCTTCCGCTTGATCAATAAAGAAACAGGCGAAATCAAGACTCAAGAAGTCTTCTTTGGTGATTTCCCAATCATGACCGAAATGGGTACTTTCATCATCAACGGTGGTGAACGTATCATCGTATCTCAGTTGGTCCGCTCACCAGGTGTTTACTTTAATGACAAAGTAGACAAGAATGGTAAAGTGGGCTACGGTTCTACTGTTATCCCTAACCGTGGAGCTTGGTTGGAACTTGAAAGCGACTCAAAAGACATCGCTTATACTCGTATCGACCGTACCCGTAAGATTCCATTTACAACCTTGGTTCGTGCGCTTGGTTTCTCAGGTGATGATGAAATCTTTGATATCTTTGGTGATAGCGAATTGGTTCGCAATACTGTTGAAAAAGATATCCACAAGAATCCAATGGACTCTCGTACAGACGAAGCCTTGAAAGAAATCTACGAACGCCTTCGTCCAGGTGAGCCTAAGACTGCTGAAAGCTCACGTAGCTTGCTTGTAGCTCGTTTCTTTGACCCACGTCGCTACGATTTGGCAGCTGTTGGTCGTTACAAGATCAATAAAAAACTCAACATCAAAACACGCTTGCTCAACCAAACCATCGCTGAGCCATTGGTAGATCCAGAAACTGGTGAAATCTTGGTAGAAAAAGGAACTGTCTTGACTCGTAGCGTGATTGAAAGCATCGAGCATCACTTGGATGGCGACTTGAACAAAATCGTTTATATTCCAAACGATGCAGCTGTTCTGACAGAACCAGTTGTCCTTCAAAAATTCAAGGTTGTTGCGCCAACGGATCCAGACCGTGTTGTAACCATCATCGGAAATGCCAATCCAGACGACAAGGTTCGTGTTGTAACTCCTGCGGATATCCTTGCTGAGATGAGCTACTTCCTCAACTTGGCAGAAGGTATCGGTCGCGTGGATGATATCGACCACCTTGGAAACCGTCGTATCCGTGCAGTTGGTGAATTGCTTGCTAACCAAGTACGTCTTGGACTTTCTCGTATGGAACGTAATGTCCGTGAACGTATGTCTGTTCAGGACAATGAAGTCTTAACACCACAACAAATTATCAATATCCGTCCTGTAACAGCTGCGGTTAAAGAATTCTTTGGTTCATCACAGTTGTCACAGTTCATGGACCAACACAACCCACTTTCTGAGTTGTCTCACAAACGCCGTTTGTCAGCCTTGGGACCTGGTGGTTTGACACGTGACCGTGCTGGATATGAAGTTCGTGACGTGCATTACACTCACTATGGTCGTATGTGTCCAATCGAGACACCTGAAGGACCTAACATCGGTTTGATCAATAACTTGTCATCTTACGGTCACTTAAACAAGTATGGATTTGTTCAAACTCCATACCGTAAGGTTGACCGTGAAACAGGTGTAGTCACAAACGAAATCGTTTGGTTGACAGCCGATGAAGAAGATGAATTTACTGTAGCGCAGGCTAACTCTCGCCTCAACGAAGACGGTACTTTTGCTGAGAAAGTTGTCATGGGACGTCACCAAGGGGTCAACCAAGAGTATCCAGCAGAAGTGGTTGACTACATGGACGTGTCACCAAAACAGGTAGTTGCCGTTGCGACAGCATGTATTCCTTTCTTGGAAAACGATGACTCCAACCGTGCCCTCATGGGTGCCAACATGCAGCGTCAAGCTGTGCCTTTGATTGATCCAAAAGCACCTTACGTTGGTACTGGTATGGAATACCAAGCAGCCCATGACTCTGGAGCGGCTGTTATTGCTCAGTATGATGGTAAAGTTACTTACGCAGATGCTGACAAGGTAGAAGTACGCCGTGAAGATGGTTCGCTAGATGTTTACCATATCCAAAAATTCCGTCGTTCTAACTCAGGCACTGCCTACAACCAACGCACTCTCGTTAAGGTCGGCGATGTCGTTGAAAAAGGCGATTTCATCGCTGACGGACCTTCTATGGAAAAAGGGGAAATGGCGCTTGGACAAAACCCAATCGTTGCCTACATGACTTGGGAAGGTTACAATTTCGAGGATGCCGTTATCATGAGCGAACGCTTGGTCAAAGACGATGTCTACACATCTGTCCACCTTGAGGAATACGAATCAGAAACGCGCGATACAAAGCTTGGGCCTGAAGAAATTACTCGTGAAATTCCAAACGTTGGTGAAGATGCCCTTAAAGACCTTGACGAAATGGGGATTATCCGTATCGGTGCTGAGGTTAAAGAAGGCGATATCCTTGTAGGTAAAGTCACACCTAAAGGTGAGAAAGACCTCTCAGCTGAAGAACGTCTCTTGCACGCTATCTTCGGAGACAAGTCTCGTGAAGTGCGTGATACTTCTCTTCGTGTACCACACGGTGCCGATGGTGTCGTTCGTGATGTTAAGATCTTTACACGTGCAAATGGAGATGAGTTGCAATCAGGTGTCAACATGCTGGTTCGCGTCTACATCGCTCAAAAACGTAAGATCAAGGTCGGAGATAAGATGGCCGGACGTCACGGAAACAAAGGGGTTGTCTCTCGTATCGTTCCTGTAGAAGACATGCCTTACCTTCCAGATGGAACTCCAGTCGATATCATGTTGAACCCACTTGGGGTGCCATCACGTATGAATATCGGTCAGGTTATGGAGCTTCACCTTGGTATGGCAGCTCGTACTCTTGGTATCCACATCGCAACACCAGTCTTTGACGGAGCAAGTTCTGAAGACCTTTGGTCAACCGTTAAAGAAGCAGGGATGGATAGCGATGCCAAGACAATCCTTTACGATGGACGTACAGGTGAGCCGTTTGACAACCGTGTATCAGTTGGTGTCATGTACATGATCAAACTCCACCACATGGTTGATGATAAATTGCACGCGCGTTCAGTCGGACCATACTCAACCGTTACCCAACAACCACTCGGAGGTAAAGCTCAGTTTGGTGGACAACGTTTCGGTGAGATGGAGGTTTGGGCTCTTGAAGCCTACGGTGCGTCAAATGTTCTTCAAGAAATCTTGACTTACAAGTCTGACGATATCAACGGACGTTTGAAAGCTTATGAAGCTATTACAAAAGGAAAACCAATTCCAAAACCAGGTGTTCCAGAATCCTTCCGAGTTCTTGTGAAAGAATTACAATCTCTTGGTCTTGACATGCGTGTCCTTGACGAAGATGATCAAGAAGTGGAACTTCGTGACTTGGATGAAGGAATGGACGAAGATGTCATCCACGTAGATGACCTTGAAAAAGCCCGCGAAAAAGCAGCCCAAGATGCAAAAGCAGCATTTGAAGCTGAAGAAACTGCAAAAGCGGAAGCAACAGAAGAAGCTGCTGACCAAGAATAAGCAGTTCACTTAGAATAGAAAGGGAAGAAATAGTGGTTGATGTAAATCGTTTTAAAAGTATGCAAATCACCCTAGCTTCTCCAAGCAAAGTCCGTTCATGGTCTTATGGAGAAGTCAAAAAACCTGAAACAATCAATTACCGTACGTTGAAACCAGAACGTGAAGGACTCTTTGACGAAGTCATCTTCGGTCCTACAAAGGACTGGGAATGTGCTTGTGGTAAGTACAAACGTATTCGTTACAGAGGGATTGTTTGTGACCGTTGTGGGGTTGAAGTAACGCGTACAAAAGTTCGTCGTGAGCGTATGGGGCACATCGAGTTGAAAGCTCCTGTATCTCACATCTGGTATTTCAAGGGGATTCCAAGTCGTATGGGCTTGACCCTTGATATGAGCCCTCGTGCCCTCGAGGAAGTTATCTACTTTGCGGCTTATGTAGTGATTGATCCGAAGGATACACCACTTGAGCACAAGTCTATCATGACAGAGCGCGAATACCGTGAGCGCTTGCGTGAGTATGGCTATGGATCATTCGTTGCCAAGATGGGTGCCGAAGCTATCCAAGACCTTTTGAAACAAGTAGATCTTGAAAAAGAAATTGCTGAACTCAAAGAAGAGTTGAAAACAGCTACTGGACAAAAACGTGTCAAAGCCATCCGTCGTTTGGATGTTTTGGATGCCTTTTACAAGTCTGGAAATAAACCTGAATGGATGATTCTCAACATCCTTCCAGTTATTCCACCAGATCTCCGTCCAATGTTGCAGTTGGATGGTGGCCGTTTTGCCTCATCTGACTTGAACGACCTTTACCGTCGTGTTATCAACCGTAACAACCGCTTGGCTCGTTTGCTTGAGTTGAACGCACCAGGTATCATCGTTCAAAATGAGAAGCGTATGCTTCAAGAAGCAGTTGACGCTTTGATTGATAATGGTCGTCGTGGTCGTCCGATCACAGGACCAGGTAGCCGTCCACTGAAATCATTGAGCCACATGCTCAAAGGTAAACAAGGACGCTTCCGTCAAAACTTGCTCGGTAAACGTGTTGACTTCTCAGGACGTTCCGTTATCGCCGTTGGTCCAACTCTTAAGATGTACCAATGTGGTGTGCCACGTGAAATGGCGATTGAGCTCTTTAAACCATTCGTCATGCGTGAAATCGTTGCCCGTGACATCGTGCAAAACGTCAAGGCAGCTAAACGCTTGGTAGAACGCGGAGACGAACGTATCTGGGATATTCTTGAAGAAGTAATCAAAGAACACCCAGTGCTTTTGAACCGCGCACCGACCCTTCACCGTTTGGGTATCCAAGCCTTCGAGCCAGTCTTGATTGATGGTAAGGCCCTTCGCTTGCACCCGCTTGTCTGTGAAGCCTACAATGCCGACTTTGACGGGGACCAAATGGCCATCCACGTACCGCTTTCAGAAGAAGCTCAAGCAGAAGCGCGTATTCTCATGCTTGCTGCTGAGCACATCTTGAACCCGAAAGATGGTAAACCAGTTGTTACTCCATCTCAGGACATGGTTTTGGGTAACTACTACTTGACTATGGAAGAAGCTGGTCGTGAAGGTGAAGGAATGGTCTTCAAAGACCGTGACGAAGCTGTTATGGCTTACCGTAATGGTTATGTTCACCTCCACTCACGTGTTGGTATTGCAACTGACAGCCTCAACAAACCTTGGACTGAAGAGCAAAAACACAAGGTCTTGCTGACAACAGTTGGTAAAATCCTCTTCAACGATATCATGCCAGAAGGTCTACCTTACCTGCAAGAACCAACAAATGCTAACTTAACAGAAGGTGTTCCAGCTAAATACTTCTTGCCACTAGGTGGAGATATCAAGGAAGCAATCAGCAATCTTGAACTTAACCCTCCGTTCAAGAAGAAAAACCTTGGAAATATCATCGCTGAAATCTTCAAACGTTTCCGTACGACAGAAACTTCTGCCCTACTTGACCGCATGAAGAACCTCGGTTACCACCACTCAACTCTTGCAGGTTTGACAGTGGGTATTGCCGATATCCCAGTTGTTGAAGACAAGGCTGAAATCATCGAAGAATCACACAAACGTGTAGAACAAATCACCAAACAATTCCGTCGTGGTATGATTACAGACGATGAGCGCTACAACGCTGTTACAGCTGAATGGCGTGCAGCCCGTGAAAAATTGGAGAAACGTTTGGTTGCCAACCAAGATCCTAAGAACCCAATCGTTATGATGATGGACTCTGGAGCCCGTGGTAACATCTCAAACTTCTCACAGCTTGCCGGTATGCGTGGTCTGATGGCCGCTCCGAACGGACGTATCATGGAATTGCCAATCCTTTCAAACTTCCGCGAAGGTTTGTCAGTACTCGAAATGTTCTTCTCAACTCACGGTGCTCGTAAAGGTATGACCGATACGGCCCTTAAGACAGCCGACTCAGGTTACTTGACTCGTCGTTTGGTTGACGTTGCCCAAGACGTTATCATCCGTGAGGATGACTGTGGAACAGACCGTGGTCTCTTGATCCGCTCTATCGCAGAAGGGAAAGAGATGATCGAGTCTCTCGAAGAGCGTCTCAATGGTCGTTACACTAAGAAAACTGTTAAACATCCAGAAACTGGTGCAGTGATCATCGGTCCAAATGAGTTGATTACAGAAGACAAGGCGCGTGAAATTGTCAATGCTGGCGTGGAAGAAGTTACTATCCGCTCTGTATTTACATGTAACACTCGTCACGGTGTCTGCCGTCACTGTTACGGTATCAACTTGGCGACAGGTGATGCGGTTGAAGTTGGTGAAGCAGTTGGTACAATCGCTGCCCAATCTATCGGGGAACCTGGTACACAGCTTACAATGCGTACCTTCCACACGGGTGGGGTTGCCTCAAATACCGATATCACTCAGGGTCTTCCTCGTGTCCAAGAAATCTTTGAAGCTCGCAATCCGAAAGGGGAAGCGGTTATCACTGAAGTCAAGGGTGAGGTTACAGCCATCGAAGAAGATGCTTCAACTCGTACCAAGAAAGTCTTTGTTAAGGGTGAAACTGGCGAAGGCGAATACGTGGTGCCATTTACAGCACGTATGCGTGTCGAAGTTGGAGACCAAGTTTCTCGTGGTGCAGCATTGACAGAGGGTTCTATCCAACCAAAACGTCTCCTTGCTGTTCGTGATGTCTTGTCAGTTGAAACTTACCTTCTCGGTGAAGTACAAAAAGTTTACCGCAGCCAAGGGGTAGAAATCGGTGACAAGCACATCGAGGTAATGGTTCGTCAAATGATCCGTAAAGTTCGTGTCATGGATCCAGGTGACACAGATCTTCTCATGGGTACTCTCATGGATATCAACGACTTTACAGATGCCAACAAAGATGTTCTTATCGCAGGTGGAGTTCCAGCGACTGGTCGTCCAGTCCTTATGGGAATTACCAAAGCCTCACTTGAAACCAACAGTTTCTTGTCAGCGGCTTCCTTCCAGGAAACAACTCGTGTCCTTACAGATGCAGCTATCCGTGGTAAGAAAGACCATCTCCTTGGACTTAAAGAAAATGTTATCATCGGTAAGATCATCCCAGCAGGTACTGGTATGGCTCGCTACCGTAACCTTGAACCACAGGCTATCAATGAAGCATCATATCTGGCTCCAGAACAAGAAGAGACAGAAAACGCTCCAGTAGAGGACGCTGTGGAAATCCAAGTTGAAGAAACAGTAGAATAAAAGCAAATAAGAGGGCCTTCGGGCTCTCTTTTGTTTTACTCTTCTGTCTCTATTGGGGTTAGGTGAGCACGACGCAATATCTCCCAAATCGCTTCAACTATTTTCCATTTTTGTCAGTTGAGCGTTAAAACAGGACATTTGAGAAGAGGGGAGGGATTTTATCTTTCTCGCAGAGTATAATCATGTATACGAAGGGAGAACTGAAAATGATAAAATCAATTCGCATCTTATTGTTACTGGCTTTGATCCAGATTAGTTTGAGTAGCTGCTTGCTGTGGAAGGGAGCCATCCTAACCTTAAAGCAGTCAAGCGCTTATTTTTTAGTGTTTATCGTATTGGCATCAGGTCTGTGTGCGGGGATGAATTTCTTTTATACCCAAGATCAGGATGTTCATAGCATCTTAAACAGTCAGAAAAAAGTGAAACTATTTTATAGTATCTTGTTGGTCTTAAACCTAGTAGGTGTCTGTCTGGTGTTGTCGGAGACTATTTTAACACAGACAGCTTTTCAGCAAGAGCTGGTAGATCTTTTCTTGCCCTCCTTCTTTTTCTTGTTTGGCATTGATTTACTTGTCTTTTTACCGTTTGAAAAATACAGCCGAGATTTGGGAACTACTCTCAATAAGAAAAAAACAGTTATCCTGACAGTTCTCGCAACCTTGCTGTTCTTGAGAAACCCAATGACAGTTTTATCCATTGTTTTTTATATTGGTTTGGGATTCATTTTTGCTCGATTTTTATTTCCAAAATCTATGAGAAGAGAATTTTCTTTTTACGGTCATGTGATCCGAGATATTTTACTTGTTAGCGCCATGTGTATATTTTTTTAAAAACACTTTTCTATCAATAAAAATTCCTTATTTTACCAAAGTTTTTATAGTAAGTTTGTAAAGAAAATTTACATAAAATAGAACTTTTTGGTATAATAGTAGCATGTACACAAAAAATGAAGAAGAGCTGATCAATCTGGGAGAACGCCTAGGAACCTTGCTCCAAAAAAATGATGTTTTGATCTTGTCCGGAGAATTGGGTGCTGGTAAAACAACCTTTACAAAGGGTCTTGCCAAGGGCTTGGGTATTCGTCAGATGATCAAAAGTCCAACTTACACCATCGTGAGAGAGTATGAGGGTCGCCTTCCGCTCTACCACTTGGATGTCTATCGGATTGAGGGGGATGCTGATTCGATTGACTTGGATGAGTTTCTCTTTGGTGGTGGTGTGACCGTTATTGAGTGGGGACATCTTTTGGGTGAGGATTTGCCAGATTCCTACTTGGAGTTGGAACTCTTGAAAGAGGCTGAGGGTCGTCGCCTCTATTTTACCGCTCAGGGTTCTCGTGCTGAGGAATTGATTAAGGAGCTTCAAGATGGAGTATGAACTTTGTATTCGTGAGGCTGAAGCTCATGATGCAGCTGCTTTGGTTGCATTCTTGGATTTAGTTGGACAGGAGACAGATTTCACCAGTTTGGATGAAAATGGTATCCTGATGACAGAATCTGAAATGACTCTTTTTATTGAAAAGCAAGCGACTTCAGATAACCAAATCACTCTCCTAGCCCTCCTGAATGATGAAATTGCAGGTGTTTTGAACATCACGGCAGAGCAACGTATACGGATTCGTCACATCGGGGATATCTTTTTGGTCATCCAAAGGAAGTTTTGGAATCATGGCTTAGGAAGCATACTCCTTGAAGAGGGAATTGAGTGGGCTAAAACCAGTGGAGTTCTGCGTCGTTTGCAGCTCAGTGTACAAAAGCGCAACGAGGCAGCTATCCACCTCTATTCAAAATTTGGATTTGTTACAGAAGGCTTACAAGAAAGAGGAGCCTATTTAAAAGAAGGGATATTTTTAGACGTTTACCTGATGGGTAGACTGATAGATAAATGATAAGATGGTAAAAAAAATAATCGGAATGCTACTAGCTTTTCTAGCAGTAACGGCTTTAGGTGTGGGTGCATATGCCTATACTATTTATTATCAAGGAACTGAAACCTTAAGTAAAAAAACTTATAAGAAAATTGGTGAAGAAACCAACGTGATCGAGGCGACTGAGCCTTTAACCATTCTTTTGATGGGGGTAGATACGGGAAATGTAGAACGTACAGACCCTTGGGCGGGGAATAGTGATTCCATGATTCTTCTGACAGTCAATCCGAAAACCAAGAAAACCACTATGATGAGTTTAGAACGGGATATTTTGACCAAGATTGAAACTGGAAATGGCCAAGTTCAGGAAGCAAAACTAAATGCTGCCTATGCCAATGGCGGTGCAGAGTTGGCTATTTCAACCATTCAAAAAATGATGAACATTCATATCGATCGTTATGTGATGGTCAACATGCAAGGACTCCAACAGCTAGTTGATGCAGTTGGGGGTATCACAGTAAATAACACACTCGGTTTCCCGATTTCGATTGCTGATCAGGAAGAATTTAATAAAATCTCGATTGGAGTCGGTGAGCAAACCTTGAATGGTGAGGAAGCCCTGGTCTATTCACGGATGCGTTATCAGGATCCTGAGGGAGACTATGGTCGTCAAAAACGTCAACGTGAAGTCATTCAAAAGATTATGGAAAAGGTCTTGAGTCTCAATAGTATCAGTCATTATCAAGCGATCCTAAAAGCGCTTAGTGACAATATGCAGACAAATGTTGATTTGTCTGCCTCCAGTATCCCACAACTACTTGGTTACCAAGATTCCTTTAAAAATATCGAAACTCATCAACTTCGTGGTGAAGATGCCGAGTTGCAAGGAATCTCTTATCAAATTGTAACGAGAGAGCATATGCTAGAAATGCAAAATCTCTTGCGTCGTTCCTTAGGGAGAGAAGATGTGACGGAGCTGGAGACCAACGCTGTTCTGTATGAAAATCTTTATGGTCGAACAGCACCTTCCACAAATGCTTCAAACGAAGAGATAGAATAAAACAAAGAATCAAATCGTGGGACTTTCCTGCGATTTTTTCAAAAAAATTCGAATAGATAGGTAGGAGGAAAGATGAAAGCAGAAATCATTGCTGTAGGAACGGAAATTTTAACAGGGCAAATCGTCAATACCAACGCCCAGTTTTTATCAGAAAAGCTAGCAGAAATTGGAGTAGATGTCTACTTCCAAACAGCTGTCGGAGATAATGAAGCGCGTCTCATGTCCTTGCTAGAGATTGCGAGCTCGCGTAGCAGTCTAGTCATTTTGACAGGGGGCTTAGGGCCAACTGAGGATGATTTGACCAAACAAACTCTGGCAAAATTTTTAGGAAAAGATCTAGTGTTTGACCCTCAAGCGCAAGAGAAATTGGATATCTTCTTTGCTCATAGACCTGACTATGCTCGGACACCGAATAATGAGCGCCAAGCCCAAATTGTAGAAGGGGCAACTCCATTGCCAAATGAGACAGGTTTAGCAGTAGGAGGGGTGTTGGAAGTGGATGGTGTGACCTATGTGGTCCTTCCAGGACCGCCAAGCGAGTTGAAACCCATGGTATTAAATCAACTCTTGCCTAAGCTGATGACAGGCACCAAACTGTATTCCCGAGTGCTCCGTTTCTTTGGGATTGGTGAAAGTCAGTTGGTGACCATTTTAGCGGATTTGATTGATAATCAAACCGACCCGACCTTGGCTCCGTATGCCAAAACGGGAGAGGTGACCTTGCGCTTGTCTACAAAAGCAGTCAGTCAAGAAAAGGCCAATCAAGCATTGGACATCTTGGAAAATCAAATCTTAGATCGCCAGACTTTCGAGGGAATTTCTCTACGAAACATCTGTTATGGATATGGGGAAGAAACCAGCCTAGCAAGTGTCGTTGTAGAAGAACTAAAGAAGAGACAGAAAAGCATTACTGCGGCAGAAAGCTTGACAGCAGGCCTCTTTCAAGCGACATTAGCAGACTTTTCAGGTGTTTCAGCTATCTTTAATGGTGGTTTTGTCACTTACAGCCTAGAAGAAAAGTCCAAGATGTTGGATATTTCCGAGCAAGAGCTAAAAGAGCACGGGGTCGTTTCTGAGTTTACGGCTCGAAAAATGGCAGAGCAGGCACGACTCAAGACTCAGTCTGACTACGGAGTTAGTTTGACGGGTGTGGCTGGGCCAGATAGCCTAGAGGGGCATCCAGCTGGGACAGTCTTTATAGGATTGGCACATGCAAAAGGGACAGAGGTTATCAAGGTCAATATCGCAGGACGAAGTCGAGCAGATGTTCGACATATCGCGGTCATGCATGCCTTTAACCTAGTTCGCAAGGCTTTATTAAGTGACTAACTTTTGATATAATAGTAGATAGGTCTTAGGACTATTAGAATACAGGAGAATAGAATGGCGAAAAAACCAAAAAAATTAGATGAAATTTCAAAAAAGTTTGGAGCGGATCGTGAAAAAGCCTTGAACGATGCTCTGAAATTGATTGAGAAAGACTTTGGTAAAGGCTCAATCATGCGTTTGGGTGAGCGTGCAGAGCAAAAGGTTCAAGTCATGAGTTCAGGCTCATTGGCTCTGGACATTGCTCTTGGTTCAGGTGGTTATCCTAAGGGACGTATCATCGAAATCTACGGACCAGAGTCTTCTGGTAAGACAACCGTTGCTCTTCACGCTGTCGCACAGGCGCAAAAAGAAGGTGGTATTGCAGCCTTTATCGATGCGGAACATGCTCTTGACCCAGCCTATGCTGCGGCCCTTGGTGTGAATATTGATGAACTGCTCTTATCACAACCAGACTCAGGAGAGCAAGGTCTTGAAATTGCAGGAAAATTGATTGACTCAGGTGCAGTTGACCTTGTTGTTATTGACTCAGTTGCGGCCCTTGTACCTCGTGCAGAAATTGATGGGGACATTGGAGACAGCCATGTTGGTTTGCAGGCTCGTATGATGAGCCAGGCCATGCGTAAACTTGGTGCTTCTATCAATAAAACCAAAACAATTGCCATCTTTATCAACCAGTTGCGTGAAAAAGTTGGGGTCATGTTTGGAAATCCAGAAACAACACCTGGTGGACGTGCTCTGAAATTCTACGCTTCAGTCCGTTTGGATGTTCGTGGAAGTACGCAAATCAAGGGAACTGGTGATCAAAAAGATACCAATGTCGGTAAGGAAACCAAGATTAAGGTCGTGAAAAACAAGGTGGCTCCACCGTTTAAGGAAGCCTTCGTTGAAATCATGTACGGAGAAGGGATTTCTAAGACTGGTGAGCTTTTGAAGATTGCAAGTGATCTCGATATCATCAAAAAAGCAGGAGCTTGGTACTCTTACAAGGATGAAAAGATCGGTCAGGGTTCTGAAAATGCTAAGAAATACTTGGCAGATCACCCAGAAGTCTTTGATGAGATTGACCATCAAGTTCGTGTTCAATATGGCTTGATTGAAGATGAAGAAGGGACAACTCCTACCTCTGTTGCAGAAGATCTAGCACCTAACCAAGAAGTAACACTTGACCTAGGCGATGGACTTGAAATCGAAATTGAAGAATAACATAAAAAGTAGCAGATAGGAACTGCTACTTTTTATGTTTATTTCAGATGAAAGAACTAATGATCACTAAAACGACGGTATTCGATGTGAAAGTCAAAATAATGTTCATCCTGTAACTTTTGGAAGATGTCGCGATAGGCTTCTTCGTCAAAATGGTCGCCACGGTAGAGGATTTCAAAACTCAGATCATCGTACTCTAGAAAAGCGTTGGCTGTTTTAAAGCCATTTTGGCGATAGAAATCCATGCGGGCCTTTCTCTGCTCCAAGTTATCGCATTCTTCATCCAATCGCTCGACTTCTAGTAACATGGTTCGCTGGTAAAAATCAGTCAGCTTTTCGATGATCTCTTTTCCATATCCGTGGCTCCTTAGGTGGGGCATGATGGCAAAAAAGCTTATATAGAAGGCTTTTTGATTGGAGATGGAGAAGGCAAAGCCAACAAACTCTTCTTCGTTATAAAAGGCAAAAAAGTGCGCGTCATCTCGGTCCTGATAGCGTAAGAACTCTGACAGAGGAACTCGTTCTTCCTCGGGGAAAGCTTCCTTGTTTAGCTTTTCAACCTTATCAAGATCTGGAAATGCATCGGTTATTAATTGACTGGTCAAACTCATAAATGACCTCCTTTTCTTGATTATAGCAAATTGTCTCTCTGTAAGCAATTGATTACAAACTTAGTTATAGAGCCTTGTCGCTCCTCTAGAAAGCTGATATAATAGCTTTATGAATAAGAAACGATCCGTAGACTTAATACATGGTCCTATTCTTCCTGCGCTGTTAAGCTTTGCCTTTCCAATCTTGCTGTCAAATATTTTTCAGCAACTCTATAATACAGCTGACGTCTTGATTGTTGGGCGTTTTCTTGGTCAAGATTCCTTGGCTGCAGTAGGGGCGACAACTGCCATTTTTGACTTGATTATAGGCTTTACGCTTGGTGTTGGCAATGGGATGGGGATTGTCATTGCCCGCTATTATGGGGCTCGTAATTTCACTAAAATCAAAGAAGCAGTTGCTGCAACCTGGATTTTAGGAGGACTTCTCAGTATTTTGGTTATGCTGATGGGCTTTGTCGGTCTGTATCCACTCTTGCAATATTTAGATACCCCTGCTGAAATCCTTCCTCAATCCTATCAATATATTTCCATGATCGTGACTTGTGTAGGCGTCAGCTTCGCTTACAATCTTTTTGCAGGCTTACTGCGCTCGATTGGTGATAGCCTTGCGGCACTTGGTTTTCTGATTTTTTCTGCCTTGATCAATGTGGTTCTGGATTTGTATTTCATTACGCAACTGCATCTGGGTGTTCAGTCTGCTGGTCTTGCGACTATTATCTCGCAAGGCTTATCAGCTGTTCTCTGCTTTTATTATATCCGTAAGAGTGTTCCAGAACTGCTCCCTCAACTCAAGCATTTTAAATGGGACAAGGCCTTGTATGCGGATCTCTTGGAGCAAGGTTTGGCTATGGGTTTGATGAGTTCGATTGTGTCCATTGGTAGCGTGATTTTACAGTCTTCTGTCAATACCTTTGGAGCTGTGATTATTAGTGCTCAAACAGCAGCTAGACGCATTATGGCCTTTGCTCTCCTTCCGATGACGGCTATTTCTTCTGCTATGACGACCTTTGCCTCTCAAAATCTCGGGGCTAAGCGACCAGACCGCATAGTTCAAGGTCTTGGTGTTGGGAGTCGTCTGAGCATGTCCTGGGCAGGTTTTGTTTGTATTTTCCTCTTTTTTGCCAGTCCTAGCTTGGTTTCTTTCTTGGCCAGTTCAACGGATAATTACTTGGTAGAAAATGGTAGTCTCTACCTGCAAATCAGTTCAGTATTTTATCCGATTTTGAGCCTTTTGCTGATTTATCGCAATTGCTTGCAGGGCTTGGGGCAAAAAATCTTACCACTTGTTTCCAGCTTTATAGAACTAATCGGGAAAATCGTTTTTGTGGTTTTGATTATCCCTTGGGCAGGGTATAGGGGAGTCATCCTTTGCGAACCCCTTATCTGGGTTGCTATGACTACCCAACTGTACTTTTCACTTTTCCGCCATCCCCTGATAAAAGAAGGCAAGGCAATCTTGGCAGCCAAAGGACAATCCTAGCTGGATTTGCTGAATAAAATCCATTTCCTCTAGTGAAAATCGAAAAAACTTGTGTTATAATAAGAAAGATTAAAATGTGAAAAAAGGAGATTCCTAATGGGACGTAAATGGGCCAATATCGTAGCCAAGAAAACGGCTAAAGATGGAGCTAACTCTAAAGTATATGCAAAATTTGGTGTAGAAATCTATGTAGCAGCTAAAAAAGGTGATCCAGACCCAGAATCAAACACTGCTTTGAAATTCGTTATCGATCGTGCCAAACAAGCCCAAGTGCCAAAACACGTTATCGATAAAGCGATTGATAAAGCAAAAGGAAACACAGACGAAACCTTTACAGAAGGACGTTACGAAGGATTTGGACCAAATGGTTCTATGTTGATTGTGGATACCTTGACTTCAAACGTCAACCGTACCGCAGCTAATGTCCGTGCAGCTTTTGGTAAAAACGGCGGAAACATGGGTGCTTCAGGTTCAGTTTCATACCTCTTTGACAACAAGGGTGTTATCGTATTTGCAGGTGAGGACGCTGATGCAGTCTTTGAGCAACTGCTAGAAGCAGATGTGGATGTGGATGATGTCGAAGCTGAAGAAGGAACAATCACTGTTTACACAGCTCCAACAGACCTTCACAAGGCTATCGTTGCCCTTCGTGAGTCTGGTATCCAAGAATTCCAAGTGACTGAATTGGAAATGATTCCTCAGTCTGAAGTAGAATTGTCGGGTGACGACCTTGAAACCTTTGAAAAACTTTACAGCGTTCTTGAGGACGACGAAGACGTACAAAAGATCTATACAAACGTAGATGGATTCTAAAAGAAAAACGAACAGTTTTACTAGCTGTTCGTTTTTTTGATATTTGAACCTAGACTCTGGTTTCAGAATCGTTTTGTTGCTTGCTTTTTTCTAGACCTAGACCGACTGCATGTTTTTGGACGAGCAAGAGCTGTCCATTGTCATCTTTTGCAAAAGTTAAGGTAACAGTCTTAATCTTGTCTCCAATAGAGATATAGGTGATTTTTTTCGTATTGTAACCCTCAAGAGTGAAGTCAAACTCGGAATCTGGCAGTCCGTGTTTGTTGATAATATCCTTGTAGTTGGTACCACCTTTTCCTTTGTTGTCAAGGTCACCCTCGATTAAGGCGTCGAACTGTTCTTGGGTCCAGGTGAAGGTATCGTTTGTCAAGTCGCTCTCTTCTTCGCGTTCCATTGAGGAACTTGCCTCTCTATAGGAACGGTTAAACTCCCTAGCAAACTCTTTGTAGACATTAGCGTACAGTACCTGGGCCGTAAAGAAAAGTACAACAGAAGCAATTGCTAGGGATGTTCCGATAATGGCCATCGTTTTCCGTTTTTTAAGGTTGACGATAAGGCCGATAATGCCCAAGATCAAAGCGACAATAGCGATGAAAAAAGACAGATAGTTAATAAACGGAATCCAAGACCCTAAAAGTGCGATGGCTCCAAAAATAGTTGCTAAAATCCCTAAAACTTTTTGTTCTTCTGGTTTCATTTGAAAATTTTCTCCCTTCATCGAGTGAATGGATTTCTATCCATGGTAGTTAGTGCTTATTATAGAAAAAATATTGCATAATGTCAATTTGTGCCAAAATAGTTCTCAAGAAAACTTTTTTCTTGACATTTCTTCTGGAAGTGATAGAATAGTTCTCATGGAAACTTAAATAGTTCTTGTGAGAACTATTTAAAAGATAAGAAAGGAGCAATCATGGACAAGCCGATGTTAATGTTTAAACGTTTTGGACACCAGGTTCATCTGATGGTACAGAAAGAAGCCAAGCGATGTGGCATTGAATTCATGGGTGGACCGCAAGGGCAGGTTCTGCGTTTTTTAGATCATTGTGAGCAAAAAGAGGAATTGGTCCTGATTAAAGATATCGAGCAGGAACTCAATATTACTAAGTCTGTGGCAAGTAACTTGGTCAAGCGTATGGTACAAAATGGTTTGGTCGAGTTAGAGGCCAGTCCAAGTGATAAACGAGCAAAATTTGTTCGTTTGACCGACAAATCGCGTTCGCAGATGCAAGAAATTAAAGCATTTTTTGATCGAATTGATCAGAGTTTGTTAGAGGGTGTTTCGGATTCGGACTTGGCAATATTTGAAAAAGTTCTCGGTCAGTTGCAGGAAAATGTTGAGAAGATAGGAGGAGAGAATGAAGAAACTCGCTAAGCGTATTACAGGAAGAGAGTGGGGAATGATTCTCCTGACTGTGCTCTTTACCTGTTTCTCGGTCTATCTAGAGTTAGAAGTACCGACTTACATTTCAGAAATTACAGAACTACTTGGAACTCCAGGTACGGATATGGGTGCACTTTGGTCACCAGCCATTAAGATGATAGGCTTGTCTCTACTTGCTTTTCTGTCATCCGTTACTGTTGGATTTTTTGCCGCTCGCGTTGCAGCCTCCTATACGGCTCATTTACGCAGTGATATTTTTAATCGTGTATTGGATTATTCTCAGACAGAAATTAAACGTTTCTCTATTCCTAGTCTTTTGACTCGGACGACCAATGATATTACCCAGGTACAGATGCTCTTTACCATGGGCTTGCAAGTGGTCACTCGTGGGCCAATTATGGCCATCTGGGCCATTGGAAAAATCCTTGGGAAGTCGGAATACTGGCTCTGGGCAGTAGTGGTGGCAGTCATTGTCAATGTCTTGATGACCACTGTTCTCATGACTCTGGCCTTTCCAAAACAATCGGTCATCCAAAAATTGACAGATAAACTCAATAGCATCACTCGTGAAAGTTTGACTGGGATTCGAGTTGTTCGCGCATACAATGCGGAAGATTACCAAGATGAAAAATTTGAAGCAGCCAATGATGAAGTGACGCGCCTCAATCTCTTTGTCAATCGATTGATGGCGATTATGAACCCGATTATGATGGGGATTTCAAGTGGATTGAGTTTAGCCATTTACTGGATTGGTGCCTATATCATCAACGACGCAAGTTTGACAGAACGTCTGCCGCTCTTTAGTGATATGGTAGTCTTCATGTCCTATGCTATGCAGGTCGTGATGGGATTCCTTCTCATGGGAGCACTCTTTATCGTTCTTCCTCGTACCTTGGTTTCGGCAGGACGTATCAATCAAGTCTTGGATCTGCATTCTTCTATTGAAAATCCTAGTCATGCAAAGACAGCGGATCCTTCCGTTCAGGGACAAGTGGAATTTCGTGATGTAACTTTCCGCTACTCTAAAAACTCAGAAGCAGTCGTGGAACATGTCACTTTCAAAGCAGAAGCGGGTCAAACAGTTGCCTTTATCGGTTCAACTGGTTCTGGTAAATCTACTCTAGTTAATCTGATACCTCGTTTTTACGATGTGTCAGATGGAGAAATCCTAGTAGATGGTGTCAATGTACAGAATTATGATTTAGAAGACTTGCGTAATAAAGTCGGCTATATTCCTCAAAAAGCAGTCCTCTTTTCTGGAGATGCCAAGGGGAACTTGGACTTTGGTAAGAGCAAAGAAACTCCTCTAAGCGAAGCTGCTATGTGGCAAGCCTTGGAATTGGCCCAGTCTAAAAGCTTCATCGAGGACAAGGAAGCAGGTCTTGCATCAGAAGTGGCCCAAGGTGGGACCAACTTCTCAGGTGGACAAAGACAGCGTTTGGCTATTGCGCGTGCCTTGGCTCGGAAGCCAGAAATCCTCATTTTTGATGACTCTTTCTCAGCCTTGGACTACAAGACAGATCGTGTCCTGCGCCAAGAACTAGCTGAGAAAACAAAATCCATGACCAAGCTCATCGTAGCGCAACGGATTTCTACTATTATGGATGCTGACCTGATCTTAGTATTGGATCAAGGAAAAGTCGTGGGACAAGGCACCCACAAGGAACTTCTAGCTGGCAACGAAGTTTACCAAGAAATTGCCTATTCACAACTATCGAAGGAGGAATTGGAACATGGAAAATAAAAAAGTGTCGGTCTGGAAACAGTGCAAACCTTATATGGCAGGCCTCCAACTCCCTCTCCTAATAGCAGTTGTGGCTGCTATCATTTCAAGCATTATCACCGTTTATGGTCCAACTAAGATTAAGGAAATTACAAATTTGATTTCAGATGGTTTGGCTGCAGAAATCGACTTGGTAGCTGTGTCAAACATTGCTGGATTTTTGGTTGTTCTGTATGTATTTGGAGCTATCCTTAATTATACACAGGCCTATATCTTTTCAACGAGCATTCAGCATTTTTCAAAACGCTTGCGGACAGCAATCGCTGAAAAAATCAATCGTTTGCCACTTGGCTATTTTGACCGTCATTCACAAGGAGATACCCTTTCGCGCGTGACCAATGATGTGGATACAGCAGCGCAATCTCTCAACCAAAGTCTAGGGACAGTTCTTTCAGCTAGTTTCTTGTTGATTGCTGTCTTGGTGACCATGTTTGGGATGAACTGGATTTTGGCATTGGTAACCGTTGTATCAACCCTTGTTGGTTTTGCGGCGGTTTCCGTAATCATGGCCAAGTCACAGGGTTATTTTAAAGCTCAACAAAATAATCTAGCGGCCGTCAATGGTTATGTGGAAGAGATGTACTCTGGCCATAATGTAGTGACCAGCTACAACGCAGTGGACACCTCCAAAGCGAGATTTGCAGGTTTAAACCAAGACTTGCATGATAGTATCTGGAAATCTCAGTTTATCTCTGGTATCATGATGCCAGCCATGTTCTTTGTTGGGAACTTTAGTTATGTCTTAGTCATCATCGTTGGGGCCGCGCTGGCGTTAGAAGGGCATATCACTATAGGGATTATTGTAGCCTTTATGGTTTACGTACGGACCTTCTCCCAACCTCTGTCACAGATTGCCCAAGGGATTACGAGCTTGCAACAAGCGAGTGCAGCCATGACTCGTGTATTAGAATTTTTGGCTGAAGCAGAGATGCAAGATGAATCTCATAAGGAAAGACAATTGAGCAACATGAAAGGGGAAGTAGTCTTTGATCACGTGTCCTTTGGCTATACACCAGAGCGCACCATCATCCATGACTTTTCTGCGACAGCTCATGCAGGTCAGAAGGTTGCTATCGTTGGACCGACTGGGGCTGGTAAGACAACCATTGTCAATCTTTTGATGAAGTTCTATGAGCTAGATAAGGGAAGTATCCGCATTGATGGTGTGGATACCAAGGACATGAAGCGCTCTGAAGTGCACGATGCCTTTTCAATGGTCTTGCAGGACACTTGGCTCTTTGAGGGAACGATTCGAGAGAACCTGATCTATAATCAGACAGACATCAGTGATGAGCGGATGATGGAAGCCAGCAAGGCTGTGGGAATCCACCACTTTATCATGACATTGCCAGATGGTTACGACACTGTTTTGGATGACACCGTGACCTTGTCTGTTGGACAGAAACAGCTCTTGACCATTGCTCGTGCCCTTCTCAAAGATGCACCGCTCTTGATTTTGGATGAAGCAACATCCTCAGTCGACACACGTACAGAGGAGTTGATTCAAAAAGCAATGGACCGTTTGATGGAGGGTAGAACTTCCTTTGTCATCGCCCACCGCTTGTCAACTATCCGTAATGCCGACTTGATTCTTGTCATGAAAGATGGCAATATCATCGAACAAGGCAATCATGAGGAACTAATGGCGCAAGGTGGCTTCTACGCTGACTTGTACAATAGTCAATTTACAGAAGACGAAGCAGAAGAATAAATCAAAAGAAGGCTTGACGGCCTTCTTTTTCTACACTATACTAGAAGACAAACGTCTCACTTGTAGGCAAAAAAGTAATGAATGAGAAGCATAAATGAAAAATTATCAAGAATGGTATCGAAATATCAGCTCCAGACTCACCAGCTATCCCACCCTTTTATTTCTATTACGCAGTTTCAATCGTTTGATGACAGTCGCCATGCCTATGGTCTATCTGACCTTGCTAGTCACTACTTATCTGCAATTAGGACTTGGTCAGCAAGTTGGGGTTTATGTGCTTATTCCTGCATCAGGTTTTGTGATCTTGTCTCTTTTTCGTAAGAAAATCAATCACCCGCGACCTTATGAAACTTGGGACATCAGTCCCCTTCTTGAAAAGGATAGTTCGGGACAGTCGATGCCCAGTCGCCATGTTTTTTCGGCAACTATTATCTCCATGGCCTATCTGCATGCTAGTCTACCTGTTGGCTTAGCATGCTTGCTCTTCTCAGCTTTGCTGGGCTTGGTGAGGGTTTTAGGGGGTGTTCATTATCCCAAGGATGTCTTGGTTGGCTATGCTTGTGGTCTGGTGTGGGGATTCCTTTTCTTCCTATTTTGACATGTAAGTTAAGCTAGTCCTACAACCACTTACTGCTTCAAATTGACCTCTTGCTTTTTTGCCCTTGTATTCCTAACTTAGCTTTGATATAGTAGAGTCAGAAAGGAGATGTGATGAAGTTACGAATTGAGATTGACGGCAATTTAGAGGAGACTGAAATTGTCATCAAGACACCCACTTTGACAGATGAAATTGCAGACTTGCAACGGCTCTTGCAAGAGTCAAAGGCTCCGAGGTTGACTTTTTACAAGGGGACAGGTGAATATTATCTAGACCTGTCAGAAATTCTCTTCTTTGAAACAGAAGGGAGCAAGATCTACGCTCATAACCAGAAGGAAGCCTATGAGGTTCGCCTCAAACTTTATGAGTTGGAGTCCATATTGCCTCGCTATTTTAGCCGAGTGTCCAAGTCAACGATCGCAAACATCCGTCAGATTTACTCAGTGGACAAGTCCTTTTCAGGGACTGGCACCATTTCCTTTTATCAGACGCACAAGGAGGCTCATGTCTCACGGCATTACCAATCCCTCCTAAAAGAAAATCTAAGAAACATGAGGTAAAAAAGATGAAAAAGAAAGCATTTGGTATTGTTTTATTGGTTTTAGCAGCTTGGATCTTGCTGCAAGGAAATTTTGGCATTCCTTCTTTGGATGGTAAAATATGGCCTTTACTTGGTATCGTCTTTTTTGCCTACCAATCAGTTGAAGCTTTGCTTCGTCGTCACCTGACATCGGCAGTTTTTACCGCTCTAGTAGCCTTAATGATTGCGAATCATTTTTATAAAATTTTTCCTATTCCAAACCAGTCCTTGTTTTGGGCTAGCATCTTAGCAGTGCTAGGTGTCGGCTATCTCACTCACTCAAGTAAGTTTTGGTATGGCAAAAAATGGTGGTACAGTGGTGAGCGAACAGTCATCACGGATAAGGAAGTCGCTTTTGGTAGTGGAACCTTCTATAAGCAGGATCAAGATCTTGTAGCCGACCAAGTGGAAGTCGCTTTTGGTGACGCAAAAATCTACTATGATAACGCAGAGATGTTAGGTGATTTTGCCACTCTGAATATCGAAGTGGCTTTTGGTAATGCAACTGTCTATGTTCCACAACACTGGCGTGTAGACTTGAAAGTAGAAACATCCTTTGGTGCAGCCAAGGCGGACGCTCCTGTAGCGCCGACTAACAAAACCTTGATTATCCGTGGAGAAGTCGCTTTTGGTAAACTTGGTGTTGTTTACGTCAAATAAAAAAATATTTTAATTCTCTTGATAAATTCAAGAAAGTGTGATAACATAGTACGGTATGTGGTGCTAGCACATCCGCTATATTAGATCTAATAGGAGGAAAACATAATGGCTAAAGTATGTTACTTTACAGGTCGTAAGACTGTATCTGGAAACAACCGTTCACACGCGATGAACCAAACAAAACGTGCCGTAAAACCAAACCTTCAAAAAGTTACTGTTCTTATCGATGGTAAACCTAAAAAAGTTTGGGCTTCAGCTCGTGCTTTGAAATCAGGTAAAGTTGAACGCGTTTAATAAAAATGAAAAGGCCGCCTAGGTCTTTTTCTTTTGCTCTATAGATAAAACCATTTGAAAAATAGAGTAAATATCCGCCGATACAGCATTCTGCTTTTACACTTGGGATGAAATATGATAAAATAAAGTATCAACTAGTTGAGGTAAAAAAAATGACTGTAAAAATTAATACAAAAGATGGTCAAATCGAACTGACAGATGAAGTGATTGCAACCGTTGTAGGTGGTGCAGCAACTGAGATTTTTGGTGTGGTCGGTATGGCTAGCAAAAATACCCTCAAAGATAATTTCCAAGCCCTCCTTGGTAAGGAAAATTATGCAAAAGGTGTTGTCGTGAAGGCAGCCGAAGATGGCAGCATTGCAGTTGATGTTTATACCGTCTTGAGCTACGGAACAAAAATTAGTGAAGTCTCAAAAAACAT
This sequence comes from bacterium, assembly GCA_905221335.1. Lineage (GTDB taxonomy): Bacteria > Bacillota > Bacilli > Lactobacillales > Streptococcaceae > Streptococcus. The sequence goes on along the minus strand of CAJNCT010000005.1, from coordinate 68,804 downwards.
CCAAGAGCGTGTTCGTTTTAGTTTGGAAAATCAACTAGGAATCACCGCTCAGACTGTGAATGTCTACATTCAAAATATCAAAGTTGTAGGAGAATAATCGTGTCAAAAATTACTACCAGCTTATTTCAAGAGATGGTGCAGGCTGCATCAACTCGTTTGAATAAGCAAGCAGAATATGTCAATTCATTAAACGTCTTTCCAGTTCCAGATGGAGATACTGGGACCAACATGGGAATGACCATCGAAAATGGTGCCAAAGAAGTAGCAGACAAGCCAGCTTCTACAGTTGGAGAAGTGGCGAGCATTCTTGCTAAGGGACTCTTGATGGGTGCGCGTGGGAACTCAGGGGTAATCACTTCGCAGCTTTTCCGTGGATTTTCCCAAGCTATTAAGGAAAAAGACGAATTAACAGGTCAAGACTTGGCTCTTGCTTTCCAATCTGGTGTCGAAGTAGCCTACAAGGCGGTTATGAAACCAGTTGAGGGAACTATTTTGACAGTTTCTCGTGGAGCAGCTATCGGTGCCAAGAAAAAAGCTGAGGAGACAGATGATGCTGTTGAGGTCATGCGTGCGGCCTTGGAAGGTGCTAAGAGAGCTCTAGCTAAGACGCCAGAAATGCTCCCAGTCTTGAAAGAGGTTGGTGTCGTGGATTCTGGTGGTCAAGGTTTGGTATTCATCTATGAAGGTTTCCTTTCAGCACTCACTGGTGAATACAGCGCTTCTGAGGACTTTGTAGCAACTCCAGCGAATATGGGTGAAATGATCAATGCTGAACACCACAAGTCAGTTGCTGGACATGTGGCAACTGAGGATATTACCTTCGGTTACTGTACGGAGATCATGGTTGCTCTCAAACAAGGACCAACTTATTCTAAGGACTTTGACTATGATGAATTCCGTAACTACTTGAATGAACTTGGGGACTCGCTCCTTGTTGTCAACGATGATGAGATTGTCAAAGTTCACGTCCATACAGAAGATCCAGGTCTTGTTATGCAAGAAGGACTTAAATATGGTAGCTTGGTCAAGGTTAAAGTGGACAACATGCGCAACCAACACGAAGCACAAGTTGAAAAAGAAGCAGCACAAGTCAGCAAGCCAGCTGAAGAGAAGGAGTATGCCCTTATCGCAGTAGTAGCTGGTCAAGGATTGGCAGATATCTTCCGTGCTCAAGGTGTGGATTATGTCATCGAAGGTGGTCAAACGATGAATCCTTCAACAGAGGACTTTATCAAGGCTGTTGAGCAAGTTAATGCTCGTAACATCATCTTCTTGCCAAACAACAAAAATATCTTTATGGCAGCTCAATCTGCCGCAGAGGTATTGGAACAACCAGCTGTTGTGGTAGAAGCACGTACAATTCCTCAAGGGTTGACCAGTCTGCTTGCCTTTGATCCAAGCAAATCAATCGAAGAAAACAAAGAACGCATGACTGTAGCCCTCGGTGATGTCGTAAGCGGTAGTGTAACTACTGCCGTTCGTGACACAACTATCGATGGTTTAGAAATCCATGAAAATGACAATCTTGGTATGGTAGATGGCAAAATCCTTGTGTCAAACCCTGACATGCACCAAACCTTGACTGAAACTTTGAAACACATGTTGGACGAAGATAGTGAAATCGTGACTTTCTATGTCGGTGAAGACGGAAGCGAAGAACTTGCCAATGAAATTGCCCAAGAAATCGCAGAAGAATTTGAAGATGTTGAAGTAGAGATTCACCAAGGACAACAACCAGTTTACCCGTATCTTTTCAGTGTGGAATGAAAATTTAATAGATTAAAAGAAAGTTGATTTTGCAACTTTCTTTTTTTATGACATTTGTCATATTTCCTAGTGACAGAAGCATCTAGCTCTGCTAACTTCAAAAGATTATAATTGAAGTAGAAACTGGAGGAAGAAAAAATGAAAAATAAAATGATTGTCGCAGTGAGTTTAGTAGCAGCAGGAGTGATGACCTATCTCATGTTTTCAGGATTGGACGAGGGTTTCTACCATTTTCCTTGGGAGCTCTTTGCTGGCTTTGGAATGATGTCTTGGCTTGTCAGAGAAGGTTTGAAATTGGTCAGAGATGTGAAAAAGGAGTTTGAGGAATGAAAAAAGCAATCATCTATTTCTTTATCGGCCTGTCACTCTTGGTATGGTTAGTGGAAATGTTTACTGGTTGGTTTGACCAAACCTTGTTTCGCCAATTCATTCGTGGTGCTTGGGGTTTTGGATTTATGATTTTCGTCGTTTTCCCTATGGGAATGAAGTGGTTGAAAGGAGAATCTCATGACTGTGATTAAAGTTGAGAAATTGAGTAAGAAAATAAAAGACAAGGAGATCTTGCGGAACATCTCTTTTGAAATCAACGATGGTGAATGTGTCGCCTTGATCGGGCCTAACGGAGCAGGAAAGACGACCTTGATTGATTGCCTCTTGGGGGACAAATTCATGAGCTCGGGTCAGGTCGCCATTCAAGGATTTGCGCCAACAGATCCTCGATTGAAGCAGCTTATTTCTGTCTTACCCCAAGAAAATGCAGTTGTTCAAAGCTTGAAAGTGAAAGAACTTTTATCATTTTTCAAGTCACTTTATCCTGACAGTCTTTCAGACAAAGAAATTGATGACTTGCTGAGATTCTCAGACAAGCAGAAAAATCAGCTAGCGGGCAAGTTGTCTGGTGGGCAAAAACGCTTGTTCTCTTTCGTGTTGACTTTAATAGGTCGTCCGGAAATTCTATTTTTAGACGAGCCAACTGCTGCCATGGATACGTCGACACGTCAGCATTTTTGGGAAATTGTCAATCGGTTAAAGAAAAATGGTGTCACCATTGTCTACTCTTCTCACTATATCGAAGAGGTAGAACATACGGCTGACCGCATTTTGGTTCTCCACAAGGGAGAATTGATTCGCGATACGACGCCTTATGCCATGCGTGGTGAAGAACAAGAAAAACATTTTACGGTACCTCTAACTTATCAGGAAGTTATCAGAACTTTAGACCAAGTTCAAGAGATTGAAATCAAGCAAAATGCTCTTTCCTTCACCACCAAAGAAGCCAGCCAGGTATGGAAAGTCTTGCAAGAACAGGGCTGCATGATCGAAGAAATTGAAGTTCGCAATCGAACTCTCTTAGACAGTATCTTCGAAACGACTCAAGACTAAAGGAGATTGACGATGAAAAATATGACAAGTCTCATGAAAGTGGAAATCATTCTGATGAAACGGCAAGCAGTCTACTACTTGCTATCCATCGGACTTCCAAGTGTGTTTTACCTTATATTTTCTGGTATGATGTCAGGGTCAGATATTCCAGAAATTGTTCTTCAAGCCTACCTTTTTGCCATGACGCTCTTTAGTATCATGTCGAGTGCCTTTTTCAGCATTCCTAGCACACTCGAATCTGACAAGACAAACAACTGGCAAAAATTGATTCAACATTCTCCTGTATCTATGGTAGAATATTATGTATCAAAACTGTTCAGTACGCTACTGACTTTCTTGTTATCAATTATAGTTGTCTTTTCAGTTGGTCATTTTGTCCGTGGAGTGACTCTGCCTTGGCTTGACTGGTTGGTAATCGGTGCTATTTTGCTGGTCGGAAGCGTGGTCTTTATCAGCATGGGGGTCTTGGTGAGCTTGCTTCCCAGTGCTCAATTGATGTCGGTTATTGGAAATATTGCCTATATTGCTTTGGCTGTCCTAGGTGGACTATGGTTCCCCTTGAGTTCCTTCCCAGAATGGCTCCAATCCATTGGAAAACTGACTCCAACTTACCAGCTTATGCAGGTCGTCTCTGCTTATTTGGAACACCACGAGTTTAACATTCTTGCTGCCTTGGTTGTACTAGGTTATACAGTTTTCTTTGGTGTACTGGTAATCCAGCTGAAAAAACGGATCGAGGTAAAATAAATCTATGTTGGAAAAATTAAAAAACACTCATTATATGTTTCATATTTCAACAGTGTTTATCATCTTTCCTATAGCGGGTGTCATCAGTGGAGAGTACCCGCTTTTAACCTTGTTCTGGACATTATTATTTGTCCTAGCCTTTTATTCGATTTTATTAAGTCAAAACCGCACTGTGCAGTGGCTGGCTTGGTGGGTCATGATTGCCTACATTTTTTATACATCGGTTTGGCTGAATTCGGGTTTCACATGGTTTATCTTTTACTTATCTAACCTCCTCATTTATGAGCTGGATGAGATTTCTCTTCACTCTTGGCGTTTTGTCAGTTTTGTTGTCTTGCAGCCATTGATTTTAACCGGGATTTATATGGTCAATCATGTTAGTCCTTGGCAATTGCTGTTTTTCTTGGTGACCTTTGTCTTTTCTGATGCCTTTACCTTTGGTCTCTATCGGATTCGAGTGTCGGAGGAAATAAAAGAAGAAAAGAGAAAGCAAAATGCTAAGCTCAATCTTTTCTTGGCTGAAAATGAACGCAGTCGTATCGGTCAGGATCTCCATGACAGTCTAGGCCATACTTTTGCCATGCTGAGTGTGAAGACGGACCTTGCCCTCCAACTTCTTCAAATGCAGGCCTATCCTCAAGTGGAAAAAGAATTAAAAGAAATTCATCAGATCAGTAAAGAATCCATGAATGAAGTTCGTACAATTATCGAAAATCTTAAAACAAGAACCCTTGCCTCCGAGTTTTCGACTGTTAAAAAAATGCTGGAAATTGCAGGAATTGAAACGGAAATCAGTCACCAACTAGATACTGCTAGCCTAACTCAGGAATTGGAGTCAACGGCTTCCATGATTTTGCTTGAGTTGGTGACCAATATCATCAAACATGCCAAAGCATCTAAAGCCTATTTGAAATCCGAGCGGACAGAAAAAGAACTCATTTTAACAGTGAGAGATGATGGCTGTGGCTTTGCTTCTCTAAAAGGAGATGAGCTCCATACCGTTCGAGACCGTGTTCTTCCTTTTTCAGGAGAAGTAAAAGTGATCAGTCAGAAGCATCCAACGGAAGTGCAGGTTCGACTACCTTATAAGGAGAGAAACTAAGATGAAACTACTTGTTGCAGAAGATCAAAGTATGTTGCGAGATGCTATGTGCCAGTTGCTTACCTTTCAACCAGATGTGGAGTATGTCCTACAAGCCAAGGATGGCCAAGAAGCAATCCAACTCCTAGAAAAAGAGTCTGTAGATATCGCCATTCTTGATGTAGAGATGCCTGTTAAGACAGGCCTTGAAGTCTTGGAGTGGATTCGAGCAGAAAAGCCAGAAGCAAAGGTGGTTGTGATGACGACCTTCAAGCGCCCCGGTTATTTTGAACGTGCGGTCAAGGTTGGAGTGGATGCTTATGTCTTGAAAGAAAGAAGCATTGCAGACCTCATGCAAACCTTGCACACGGTTCTCGAAGGACGTAAGGAATATTCGCCTGAATTGATGGAAGTGGTGATGACGCATCCTAACCCGTTAACAGAACAAGAAATCGCTGTTTTAAAGGGAATCGCTCAGGGTTTGTCTAACCAAGAAATCGCAGACCAACTCTATCTATCAAATGGAACCGTCCGAAACTATGTCACCAATATTCTTTCGAAACTAGATGCTGGTAATCGAACAGAGGCAGCCAACATTGCAAAAGAATCTGGTTGGCTTTGATAAGAAGGGTTAAAAAATTCCGAAACGATAACTTGAATCGAAGGAAATCCATACTAGAAAGGAGGAGGCAAATTGCCTCCTTTTCTGGTTTAGAAAAGCGGTGAAAGCTAGTGTCAAAGAGTTAAAAGATCAGAATAAAAATGAAAAACATCTTGACAATGAAGGAAAAATTGTGTTACAATAATAGACGGTACTTTTTACTTTTGGTCTCTCAAAAGTGTACAGGGACGTGCTGACAAATGTTGCAAAAGTACACACAGATGGTAGCTGTCACCAAGTGTATCATCACCAAAAATAAAAAAATACAGGAGAATGTAGATGCCTACAATTAACCAATTGGTTCGCAAACCGCGTAAATCAAAAGTAGAAAAATCTAAATCACCAGCTTTGAACGTTGGTTACAACAGTCATAAAAAAGTTCAAACAAACGTTTCTTCACCACAAAAACGTGGTGTTGCAACTCGTGTTGGAACAATGACACCTAAAAAACCTAACTCAGCCCTTCGTAAATTCGCTCGTGTACGTTTGAGCAACCTTATCGAAGTTACTGCCTACATCCCAGGTATCGGACACAACTTGCAAGAGCACAGCGTGGTGCTTCTTCGCGGTGGACGTGTAAAAGACCTTCCAGGGGTACGTTACCATATCGTCCGTGGTGCACTTGATACTGCAGGTGTTAACGATCGTAAACAAGGCCGTTCTAAATACGGTACTAAACGTCCAAAAGCATAAGGAAAGGGGATAAAGAGAAATGAGTCGTAAAAATAGAGCTCCAAAACGTGACGTATTGCCAGATCCGCTTTACAATTCACAACTAGTTACTCGTCTTATCAACCGCGTTATGCTTGATGGTAAACGTGGTACAGCTGCTTCAATCGTTTACGGTGCTTTTGAGCAAATCAAAGAAGCTACTGGTAACGATGCACTTGAAGTATTTGAAACAGCTATGGAAAACATCATGCCTGTACTTGAAGTACGTGCACGTCGTGTTGGTGGATCTAACTACCAAGTCCCAGTTGAAGTTCGTCCAGAACGTCGTACAACACTTGGACTTCGTTGGTTGGTAACCATCGCTCGCCTTCGTGGTGAACACACAATGCAAGACCGTCTTGCAAAAGAAATCTTGGACGCTGCGAACAACACTGGTGCAGCAGTTAAGAAACGTGAAGACACTCACCGTATGGCTGAAGCTAACCGTGCCTTCGCACACTTCCGTTGGTAAAATCATGATGCTAGGAACGGTAAGGATGCAAGGTGAAAATAGGAAACTGACGCAGTATTCGACGAATACAAGGAAGTTTATCTTTTTCACACAGCATCCCGTTCCGGCTCAAATCGGCTAATTAACTCTAGCCCGAGTTCAATTCAACTTATCTACAAGTTGAAACCAACAAAAACAAGATAAACATTGAGAACGGGTAGGTCCTGCCTATCCGTTTTTATTAAAATCGTGTTATAATAGAATAGAAATTAAAATAAATAGGAGAAACAAACCTCATGGCACGCGAATTTTCACTTGAAAAAACTCGTAATATCGGTATCATGGCTCACGTCGATGCCGGTAAAACAACAACTACTGAGCGTATTCTTTACTACACTGGTAAAATCCACAAAATCGGTGAAACTCACGAAGGTGCGTCACAAATGGACTGGATGGAGCAAGAGCAAGAACGTGGTATCACTATCACATCTGCTGCGACAACAGCTCAATGGAATAACCACCGCGTAAACATCATCGACACACCAGGACACGTGGACTTCACAATCGAAGTACAACGTTCTCTTCGTGTATTGGACGGTGCGGTTACTGTTCTTGACTCACAATCAGGTGTTGAGCCTCAAACTGAAACAGTTTGGCGTCAAGCAACTGAGTACGGAGTTCCACGTATCGTATTTGCCAACAAAATGGACAAAATCGGTGCTGACTTCCTTTACTCAGTAAGCACACTTCACGATCGTCTTCAAGCAAACGCACACCCAATCCAATTGCCAATCGGTGCTGAAGATGACTTCCGCGGTATCATCGACTTGATCAAGATGAAAGCTGAAATCTATACTAACGACCTTGGTACAGATATCCTTGAAGAAGATATTCCAGCTGAATACCTTGACCAAGCTCAAGAATACCGTGAAAAATTGGTTGAAGCAGTCGCTGAAACTGATGAAGAATTGATGATGAAATACCTTGAAGGTGAAGAAATCACTAACGAAGAATTGAAAGCTGGTATCCGTAAAGCGACTATCAACGTTGAATTCTTCCCAGTATTATGTGGATCAGCCTTCAAGAACAAGGGTGTTCAATTGATGCTTGATGCAGTTATCGACTACCTTCCAAGCCCACTTGATATCCCAGCAATCAAAGGTATCAACCCAGATACAGACGAAGAAGAAACTCGTCCAGCATCTGACGAAGAGCCATTTGCAGCTCTTGCCTTCAAGATCATGACTGACCCATTCGTAGGTCGTTTGACATTCTTCCGTGTATACTCAGGTGTTCTTCAATCAGGTTCATACGTATTGAACACTTCTAAAGGTAAACGTGAACGTATCGGACGTATCCTTCAAATGCACGCTAACAGCCGTCAAGAAATTGACACTGTTTACTCAGGTGATATCGCTGCTGCTGTTGGTTTGAAAGATACTACAACTGGTGACTCATTGACAGATGAAAAAGCTAAAATCATCCTTGAGTCAATCAACGTTCCAGAACCAGTTATCCAGTTGATGGTTGAGCCAAAATCTAAAGCTGACCAAGACAAGATGGGTATTGCCCTTCAAAAATTGGCTGAAGAAGATCCAACATTCCGCGTTGAAACAAACGTTGAAACTGGTGAAACAGTTATCTCTGGTATGGGTGAGCTTCACCTTGACGTCCTTGTTGACCGTATGCGTCGTGAGTTCAAAGTTGAAGCGAACGTAGGTGCTCCTCAAGTATCTTACCGTGAAACATTCCGCGCTTCTACTCAAGCACGTGGATTCTTCAAACGTCAATCTGGTGGTAAAGGTCAATTCGGTGATGTATGGATTGAATTTACTCCAAACGAAGAAGGAAAAGGATTCGAATTCGAAAACGCAATCGTCGGTGGTGTGGTTCCTCGTGAATTTATCCCAGCGGTTGAAAAAGGTTTGGTAGAATCTATGGCTAACGGTGTTCTTGCTGGTTACCCAATGGTTGACGTTAAAGCTAAGCTTTACGATGGTTCATACCACGATGTCGACTCATCTGAAACTGCCTTCAAGATCGCGGCTTCACTTGCTCTTAAAGAAGCTGCTAAGACTGCACAACCAGCTATCCTTGAGCCAATGATGCTTGTAACCATCACTGTTCCTGAAGAAAACCTTGGTGATGTTATGGGTCACGTAACTGCTCGTCGTGGACGTGTTGATGGTATGGAAGCACACGGTAACAGCCAAATCGTTCGTGCTTACGTTCCACTTGCTGAAATGTTCGGTTACGCAACAGTTCTTCGTTCTGCATCTCAAGGACGTGGTACCTTCATGATGGTATTTGACCACTACGAAGATGTACCTAAGTCAGTACAAGAAGAAATCATTAAGAAAAACAAAGGTGAAGACTAATCAGTCCTCGCTCTAGAAGGAAGTCATTTAGTGGCTTCCTTTTTATGTTCTATATCAAGGAAGGTTAGAAAAATATACCCTAAACTAAATTTGGCAGTAATAAAATCGTTCAATTCCCTATTCATATTTATAAAAATAGGAAAAACATTCATAAAAACACTTTTAGATAGAAAATTCAGAAAATTGCTTCTTTTGTCTTGAAAATTTTTGAAAAAATGGTATGATAGTAACAAGCTATTTTTAAGAGAAGAGAAAGGGGAACAATGGAGAAAATCAGTTTAGACACTCCTAAGACGGGGTCGGACCTAGTTTTGGAAACACTCCGTGATTTAGGAATTGATACTATATTTGGTTATCCTGGTGGGGCTGTCTTGCCTTTATATGATGCGATTTATAATTTCAAAGGCATTCGCCACATCTTGGGTCGCCATGAACAAGGCTGTTTGCATGAAGCTGAAGGTTATGCCAAATCAACTGGAAAGTTGGGTGTCGCAGTCGTCACAAGTGGACCAGGAGCAACAAATGCCATTACAGGAATCGCGGATGCCATGAGCGATAGCGTTCCCCTTTTGGTCTTTACGGGACAAGTCGCTCGAGCAGGCATTGGGAAGGATGCCTTTCAGGAGGCGGATATTGTCGGTATTACCATGCCTATTACCAAATACAATTACCAAGTCCGTGAGACAGCAGATATTCCTCGTATCATTACGGAAGCTGTGCATATCGCAACGACTGGTCGTCCAGGTCCAGTTGTGATCGACTTGCCAAAGGATGTATCTGCCTTAGAGACGGACTTCATCTATTCACCAGAGGTAAATTTACCAAGCTATCAACCGACGCTTGATCCGAATGACATGCAAATCAAGAAAATCTTGAAACAATTGTCTAAGGCTAAGAAACCTGTATTGCTAGCTGGTGGCGGGGTTAGTTATGCAGAAGCAGCTGCCGAGCTCAATGAATTTGCTGAACGTTACCAAATTCCAGTGGTGACCAGTCTTTTAGGGCAAGGTACGATTGCGACTAGCCATCCGCTCTTCCTAGGAATGGGAGGGATGCACGGTTCTTTCGCGGCCAACATTGCAATGACCGAAGCGGACTTTATGATTAGTATTGGTTGCCGTTTCGATGACCGCCTGACTGGCAATCCTAAGACCTTTGCTAAGAATGCTAAGGTTGCTCATATCGACATTGACCCAGCTGAGATTGGTAAGATTATCAGTGCAGATATTCCAGTGGTGGGGGACGCCAAGAAAGCCTTGCAGATGCTATTGGCAGAACCAACTGTTCATAACAATACTGAAAAGTGGATTGACAAAGTCACTAAGGACAAGAACCGCGTTCGTTCTTATGATAAGAAAGAACGTGTGGTTCAACCGCAGGCAGTCATTGAACGCATCGGCGAGTTGACAAATGGAGATGCCATTGTTGTCACAGACGTCGGGCAACACCAAATGTGGACAGCTCAGTATTATCCTTACCAAAATGAGCGTCAGTTAGTCACTTCAGGTGGTTTGGGTACCATGGGATTCGGGGTTCCTGCAGCTATCGGAGCCAAGATTGCCAATCCAGAAAAAGAAGTCATCCTTTTTGTCGGTGATGGTGGTTTCCAAATGACCAACCAAGAACTAGCTATCCTAAACATCTACAAGGTGCCGATTAAGGTCGTGATGTTGAACAATCACTCACTAGGAATGGTTCGCCAGTGGCAGGAATCCTTCTATGAGGGTAGAACTTCAGAGTCAGTCTTTGACACCCTTCCTGACTTCCAGCTGATGGCACAGGCTTACGGCATCAAAAACTATAAATTTGATAATCCAGAGACGATAGAGAAGGATTTAGAAGTCATTCTGGAGGATGTGCCGATGTTTATCGAGGTGGATATTTCTCGTAAGGAACAGGTCTTACCGATGGTACCAGCTGGTAAGAGCAATCATGAGATGTTGGGGGTGAAGTTCCATGCGTAGAATGTTAACGGCAAAACTACAAAATCGTTCAGGAGTCCTCAATCGCTTTACAGGTGTCCTTTCACGTCGTCAAGTCAATATTGAGAGTATCTCAGTTGGTGCGACAGAGGATCCAAACGTTTCACGGATTACCATCATTATTGATGTAGCTTCTCATGATGAGGTCGAGCAAATCATCAAGCAGCTCAACCGTCAGATTGATGTGATTCGCATTCGAGATATCACGGATAAGCCACACTTGGAAAGAGAAGTTATCTTGGTGAAGGTATCTGCTCCTGCTGAAAAGCGTGCAGAAATTTTGGCTATTATCCAACCTTTCCGTGCAACGGTAGTAGATGTGGCTCCAAGCTCCATCACTATTCAGATGACGGGAAATGCTGAAAAGAGTGAAGCTTTATTGCGAGTGATTCGACCATACGGTATTAAAAATATCGCTCGTACGGGTGCGACTGGATTTACCCGTGATTAAAAATCCAGCTTAAATTTGTTAAACCAGCCTCTAAGGCAATAAAAAATAGAAAAGAGAGAAAAACTATGGCAGTTCAAATGGAATACGAAAAAGATGTTAAAGTAGCAGCGCTCGACGGTAAAAAAATCGCCGTTATCGGTTATGGTTCACAAGGACATGCGCATGCGCAAAACTTGCGTGACTCAGGTCGTGATGTCATCATCGGTGTGCGTCCAGGTAAATCTTTTGACAAAGCAAAAGAAGATGGCTTTGACACGTACACAGTAGCAGAAGCAACTAAGTTGGCTGACGTTATCATGATCTTGGCACCAGATGAAATTCAACAAGAATTGTACGAAGCAGAAATCGCTCCAAACTTGGAAGCTGGAAATGCAGTTGGATTTGCTCATGGTTTCAACATTCACTTTGAATTTATCAAAGTTCCTGCAGATGTCGATGTCTTCATGTGTGCTCCTAAAGGGCCAGGACACTTGGTACGTCGTACTTATGAAGAAGGATTTGGTGTTCCGGCTCTTTATGCAGTCTACCAAGACGCTACAGGAAATGCGAAAAATATTGCTATGGACTGGTGTAAAGGTGTTGGAGCAGCTCGTGTAGGTTTGCTTGAAACAACTTATAAAGAAGAAACTGAAGAAGATTTGTTTGGTGAACAAGCTGTACTTTGTGGTGGTTTGACTGCCCTTATCGAAGCAGGTTTTGAAGTCTTGACAGAAGCAGGCTATGCCCCAGAATTGGCTTACTTTGAAGTTCTTCATGAAATGAAATTGATCGTTGACTTGATCTATGAAGGTGGATTCAAGAAAATGCGTCAATCTATTTCAAATACTGCTGAGTACGGTGACTATGTATCAGGCCCACGTGTGATTACTGAGCAAGTTAAAGAAAACATGAAAGCAGTTCTTGCAGACATCCAAAATGGTACATTTGCAAATGACTTTGTAAATGACTATAAAGCGGGACGTCCAAAATTGACTGCTTACCGTGAACAAGCAGCTAACCTTGAAATCGAAAAAGTCGGTGCAGAATTGCGTAAAGCAATGCCATTCGTTGGTAAAAATGACGACGACGCATTCAAAATCTATAACTAATTTTTGAGAATAAGAACAGAAGGCGAGTTGGGGGTACCTAACTCGCCTTTTATCTTGAAAGGTATTTGAGGAGGAGACAATGCTAAGTGCAAAAGATGTGGTGAAAGCCCACAAAGTTTTAAGTGGTGTAGTGATCAATACACCGCTAGAATATGATCATTATTTATCAGAGAAATATGGAGCTAAAATCTATTTAAAAAAGGAGAATGCGCAACGAGTTCGCTCTTTTAAAATTCGCGGAGCCTATTATGCCATTTCTCAATTAACAAAAGAAGAACGTGAGCGTGGGGTAGTCTGTGCGTCTGCGGGGAATCACGCTCAAGGTGTTGCCTATACTTGTAATGAGATGAAGATTCCTGCAACAATTTTTATGCCTATTACAACACCGCAACAAAAAATAGGGCAGGTTCGCTTTTTTGGTGGAGATTTCGTGACCATCAAGTTGGTTGGGGATACCTTTGATGCTTCTGCTAAGGCAGCGCAAGAGTTTACGTTGTCAGAAAATAGTACCTTCATTGATCCTTTTGATGATGCGCATGTACAGGCCGGTCAAGGAACTGTGGCCTACGAAATTCTTGAAGAAGCTCGTAAAGAGTCAATCGATTTTGATACAGTATTGGTGCCAGTAGGTGGTGGCGGACTGATTGCAGGAGTTTCTACTTACATCAAAGAAACCAAACCTGCTATCGAGGTGATTGGTGTAGAAGCCAATGGTGCCCGTTCGATGAAGGCAGCCTTTGAAGCTGGAGGACCAGTTAAACTCAAAGAAATTGATAAGTTTGCTGATGGGATAGCTGTACAGAAAGTTGGACAGTTGACCTATGAAGCGACACGTAAGAATGTTGAAACGCTTATCGGAGTGGATGAGGGATTGATTTCTGAAACCTTGATTGATCTTTATTCCAAGCAAGGTATTGTAGCAGAACCAGCCGGAGCTGCTAGTGTTGCAGCCTTGGAAGTCCTATCAGACTATATCAAAGGCAAGACAATTTGTTGTATCATCTCTGGAGGGAACAATGACATCAACCGCATGCCGGAGATGGAAGAACGCGCCTTGATTTATGATGGCATCAAGCATTACTTTGTTGTGAACTTCCCACAGCGTCCAGGAGCTCTACGGGAATTTGTAAATGACATTTTGGGACCCAATGATGACATCACTCGTTTTGAATATATCAAACGAGCAAGCAAGGGGACAGGCCCAGTATTGATTGGAATTGCTCTTGCAGATAAACATGATTATGCTGGCTTGATTCATCGGATGGAAAAGTTTGACCCATCTTATATCAATCTGAACGGAAATGAGACTTTATATAATATGCTAGTCTAAAATAAATTTGCTATCATATTATTTGCATAATAAATATGATGGTGCTATAATGAGGGTGACGAAAGGGGGAGATTCCCATGGTTTTACATGTTTTACTTGTTCTCTTTATTCTAGTGCTGATTGCATTAGCGATTATTATCAGCTCTGTGTATGTTGTAAGGCAGCAGTCTGTCGCCATTATTGAGCGCTTTGGTAAATACCAAAAGTTGAGTAATAGTGGTATTCATGTACGAGCGCCTTTTGGGATTGATAGAATTGCAGCCAGGGTGCAGTTGCGTCTATTGCAAAGTGAGATTGTCGTGGAAACAAAAACGCAGGATAACGTCTTTGTGACCATGAATGTGGCAACTCAGTATCGAGTGAATGAGAACAACGTCACAGATGCTTACTATAAACTAATGAGACCAGAAGCTCAAATCAAATCCTATATCGAGGATGCCTTGCGTTCGTCCGTACCGAAATTGACCTTGGATGAACTATTTGAGAAAAAAGATGAAATTGCATTAGAAGTTCAAAAACAAGTAGCAGAAGAAATGTCTACATATGGTTACATCATTGTAAAAACATTGATTACGAAGGTTGAGCCTGACGCTGAAGTTAAACAATCAATGAATGAAATCAATGCTGCCCAACGTAAGAGAGTCGCTGCGCAAGAACTTGCAGAAGCAGATAAGATTAAAATCGTGACAGCAGCGGAAGCCGAGGCAGAAAAAGATCGCCTACACGGGGTAGGGATTGCAGAACAGCGTAAGGCTATTGTCGACGGACTTGCTGATTCTATTCAAGAATTAAAAGGAGCCAATGTTGAACTCACAGAAGCCCAGATTATGTCCATTCTATTAACAAATCAGTATTTGGATACTTTGAATAATTTCGCAGACAATAAGGGCAATAACACCATCTTCCTACCAGCAAATCCTGATGGAGTTGAAGATATACGAACAAGCATATTATCAGCTTTAAAAGCTAAGTAATAAAAATTCATTATTTGTTTTCAATAAGTAGATGTTTTTTTGGATAATCCTAAAAGAATGGATATATTTCAGTATCGTAAAGAGCAAAATAGGAGAAGAACATGGCTAAATCAAACTTTGAAAAAGTAGAATCAGTTGTTGGCTGGGTTCGTGATAAGAAAATCACAGGTTACCGTATCTCTAAGGAAACAAATGCACGTGAAATGTCAATTATTGCTTTGGCACAAGGTCGTGCAAAAGTGAAAAATATTTCATTTGAAACAGCCCTAGGTTTGATTGATTTTTATGACAAGAATCATGAAAAATTTGAAGATTAAACTAGGCTTACAGGCAGATTCTTAAAATGGATCTGCCTTTTGTTTTGAAAAGAGTTAGTAAAAAGACTACATATTTTATGCAGTCTTTGTTTGTTATTTGAGATAGCGCTGAAGAAATTCTCGTGTCCGCTCTTCTTTAGGGTTTGTGAAGAGGTCTTCTGGTTTGCCTTCTTCAGCGATGAGGCCCTTATCCATAAAGATGACACGGTGTGAGACATCGCGGGCGAACTCCATTTCGTGGGTGACGACGATCATAGTCAGGCCTTCTTGAGCCAGGTCTTGCATGATTTTAAGGACTTCACCGACCATTTCTGGGTCAAGGGCAGATGTTGGTTCGTCGAAAAGGATGGCGTCAGGATTCATGGAGAGGGCGCGTGCGATGGCCACACGTTGCTTCTGGCCACCAGAGAGTTGTTTTGGTTTGGCTTGCCAATAGCGTTCTCCCATGCCAACTTTTTCAAGATTTTCTTTGGCAATTTTTTCAGCTTCAGAGCGTTCTCGTTTAAGGACAGTCGTTTGGGCGACGATCGTATTTTCGAGAACATCGAGGTTTTCAAAGAGATTGAAGGATTGAAAAACCATTCCGAGCTTCTCCCGATAGTGAGTAAGGTCATAGCCTTTCGCAAGGACGTTTTCTCCTCGGTAGAGAATTTCCCCCTCAGTAGGTGTTTCAAGTAGGTTGATAGAACGTAGGAAGGTTGATTTTCCGCTTCCTGAGCTCCCGATGATGGAGATAACCTCTCCTTTGTGGACTGACAGAGAGATGTCTTTTAAGACTTCATTTTGTCCATAGGATTTTTTGAGGTGTTTAATTTCAAGAATGGGTTGATTCATTATTTCAAGTCCTCCGTTTGCATTTGATTAGCACCTGTAGTGTAGGTATCCATGTCCATGCGTCTTTCGATGAAGCGCAAGATACGAGTCACTGTGAAGGTGAGGACAAAGTAAATTACGGCGATGATTGTAAATGTCTGGAAGTATTGATAAGTTTGGGTGGCCACAGTATTACCAGAGAAGTAGAGTTCTACCACAGAGATAACATTCAGTACAGAGGTATCTTTGATATTGATGACAAACTCATTACCAGTAGCAGGTAAGATATTGCGAACGACCTGAGGGAGGACAACCTTGCGCATGGTCTGATTATGAGTCATACCAAGAGCAGTTGCGGCTTCAAATTGTCCCTTGTCGACTGCTAGGATACCTCCACGGACGATTTCTGTCATATAGGCACCCGTGTTGATTGAAACGATGAAGATGGCAGCCAGTGTACGGTCAAGGTTAATACCGAAGGCTTGTGCTGTACCGTAGTAGATAACCATCGATTGAACGATCATAGGCGTGCCACGGAAAATTTCAATATAGACATTGAGAATCCAGCCAAGTAGCTTTTGCAAGCCATAGATGGCCTTGCTTTCAGATAGTGGAGCAGTACGGAAGACTCCGATTGCAAGCCCGATAATAAGCCCTGCGATGGTCCCGATAATGGAGATCAAGAGTGTGATACCAGCACCACGCAGGAGTTGTTGCCAGTTTTCAGAAAGGATCTTAGCGACTTGACTAAAGAAACTACTTTCTTCCTCCGTTGTTGTCGCCTCCACTGGTTGCTCTTTAATCATACGATCCATGAGAGCTACTTGTTCATCCTTAGAGATGGTTTCGATGCTGGCATTGATTTGGCTGATACGGCTGTCATCTTTACGAAGACCAATGGCAATAGCGGTGTCTTCTTCGCCAGTTTTGAAACCTGGTTGAGGTTGAATCATTTTGAACTTAGCGTTGGCAGATTCAGCGGTCAGGGCTTCAGGGCGTTCTGAAACATAGGCATCGATGACACCTGCTTCAAGTGCTTGACGCATCTGAGCAAAATCCCCCATGGCTGTTTCTTTTTTGGCACCTGGAATTTGAGAAATCAGGTCATAAAGGTAAACGCCTTGTTGAGATGTGATTTTTGCTCCGCTAAAGTCGTTTAAAGATTTGGCGTTGGCATAGGCGGAGTCCTTTTTGACCAATAGAACAGGTTCACTAGTATAGTAACTGCTTGAAAAGGCAATTTCTTGTTTACGTTCAGCCGTTGGGCTCATACCTGCAATGATCATATCGATTTTGCCAGAAGTAAGAGCAGGAACAAGTCCTTCCCACTTGGTTTTAACGACTAAAGGTTCCTTACCTAAATCTTTGGCAATCTTTTTAGCGATTTGGACATCGTAGCCATTGGCGTATTGGTTGGTACCGTCAATTTTGACAGCGCCGTTACTATCATCGTCTTGGGTCCAGTTGAAGGGGGCGTATGCTGCCTCCATCCCGATGCGTAAATATTCGTCAGCTTGGACCTGGCTAACTAGTCCCAGTGTAAGGGCTAGGCTAGCAAGGATAGATAAGCATAATTTTTTCATGTTTTCTCCTATTTCTAGTCTAAAAATGACTTCTCTCTATTGTATCGAAAAATAGTGATATTTTCAATACAAGTAAGCCTTTACTTATAAAAAATGATATAATGATAGCAAAGATAAAAAGGGGGATTGTGTTGTGAAAAAGACTTTTTTCTTGCTTTTATTTAGCTTGTTTTGTATTTTACCACTCTCTGTTTTTGCGGTTGATTTCAAGATTCGCTCTTATCAAGGTGATTTGTATATTCATGCAGATAATACGGCAGAATTTAGGGAGAAAGTAGTCTATCATTTTGATGAGGATTTTAATGGACAACTAGTAGGACTTGGCCGTTCTGGTAAGATGCCAAAGGGCTTTGAAATAGATTCCAGTCCAAAGGTTCAGGTATGGAAAAATGCTAGTGCCATTGAGAATGTCAATAGTGAAGTGATAGAAGAATCGGAAGGTTATACTGTAAAAGTGTATAATCCAGGCCAAGAGGGAGATACTGTTGAAGTGGTAATCACATGGCAATTAAAAAATCTCCTATTTCTATATGATGATATCGCGGAACTTAATTGGCAACCCTTGACGGATAGTTCAGAACCTATCGAAAATTTTGAGTTTCGAGTAATGGGCTTTAATGGAGCAGAAAAACTTTTCTTTCATACAGGGAAACTCTTTACAGAGGGCAAGGTAGAGAAGATAGATGGTGATTATCGTGTTTATTTACAGAACCTACCTCGTCAGCGTGGGGTTGAATTGCATGCCTATTGGCCTAGAAAAGATTTTGGAACAGCTTTGGATCAGGGGTTGAAGGGCAATCGTTTAGCAGAATTTGAAAAAATAGAGGAATCCATTACTGCTGAAAAAGCTCAAAGTAAAGCTCTGGTTACGTGGGTCATCCCTTTGCTACTCTCGCTTTCTTTAGTCTTTAGTGTTATTTTCTACTGCATTTACAGAAGAAAAACCTCCCCATCGAAGAAATATGCCAAAAATCACCGTCTCTATGAACCGCCAATGGACTTAGAACCGATGGTTTTATCGGAAGCTGTTTACTCCACTTCTTTAGAGGAAGTCAGTCCCTTGACCAAGGGAGGAGGGAAGTTCACCTTTGACCAACTCGTTCAGGCAACTTTATTGGATGTGATTGACCGTGGAAATGTTTCAATCATCTCAAATGGAGACGAGGTCCGTCTAAAAGTCGTAAAAGAAAAAGGATTAGCAAGTTTTGAAAAAGATTGCCTTAATTTGGCTTTTTCAGGAAGAGAAGAAGTGCTTGTTTCAGATTTGTTTGCAGATTACCAAGTGTCAACTAGTCTTTACCAAGGTGCAAAAGCAACTGATGAAAAACGGATTCAGAAAACGGGACGTAAGCTTAAGTCTTCTTTCGAGCAAGCTCTGAAGCAGATGCAGGATGGGGTGAGAAAGCGGGTTTCCTCTTTGCAACTTCCAGATTATTATCGTCCACTGAGTAATGGAGAAAAAATCCTGAGATTGACGATAGGTGTCTCTACGCTTCTACCTGCTTTCGTTGGTTTTGGCTGGTTCTTGTATAGTTTGGATGCCCACGGGTATCTTTCTCTGCCACTTCTTATCCTTGGATTTGCAGGCTTGATGTTAGCTGCCGTCTATTATTGGACGACCCGATTTGATACTCGTGATGGTGTTTTAAACGAAGAAGGACTAGAAGCATACTATCTCTGGACTAGTTTTGAAAACATGCTTCGCGATATCGCTCACCTAGACAAGGCAGAATTAGAGAGTATCGTTCTTTGGAATCGTCTCCTTGTCTATGCTACTTTATTTGGTTATGCGGACAAGGTGAGTCGTTTGATGAAATCTTATCAGATTCAGGTCGAGAACCCAGATATCAATCTTTATGTAGCTTATGGCTGGCACAGTATGTTTTATCATTCAACTGCTCAAATGAGTCACTATGCTAGTATTGCAAATACAGCAAGTACCTACTCTGTATCTTCTGGAAGTGGTTCTTCAGGTGGAGGATTCTCAGGAGGAGGTGGCGGTGGTGGCATCGGCGCCTTCTAAAAAATCTATCGCAACATCCGAAATTATGCTATAATAGAGGACAGAAAAAGGAGTAATGTATGTATTTTATTGAAATTTTGAAGTCAATCTTTTTTGGGATTGTTGAAGGAATTACAGAATGGTTGCCCATTTCAAGTACTGGCCACTTGATCTTGGTTGAAGAATTTGTACAATACAAGGACCAAAATGAAGCCTTCATGTCCATGTTTAATGTTGTCATTCAGCTTGGTGCCATTTTAGCAGTTATGGTCATTTACTTTAACAAGCTCAATCCCTTCAAACCTGGTAAAACTAAGGTAGAAGTTCGTCGAACTTGGCAATTGTGGTCAAAAGTCTTCGTTGCGACCTTGCCTTTGCTATTGGTCTTTAAGTTAGATGATTGGTTTGATGCCAACTTCCATAACATGGTTTCGGTTGCCATTATGTTGATTATCTATGGTGTTGCCTTTATCTATCTTGAAAAACGAAATAAGGCGCAAGCCATTGAACCAACAGTAACAGAGCTAGACAAGTTGCCTTATAAAACAGCCCTTTACATCGGACTCTTCCAAGTCCTCGCCCTCTTCCCAGGAACGAGCCGTTCCGGTGCTACTATCGTTGGTGGTTTGTTGAATGGAACAAGTCGCTCTGTCGTAACAGAGTTTACCTTCTATCTCGGGATTCCTGTCATGTTCGGAGCTAGTGCTTTAAAGATTTTCAAATTTATTAAAGCAGGTCAACTATTGAGTTTTGGACAACTGTTCTTGCTCTTGGTTGCTATGGGTGTTGCCTTCGCGGTCAGCATGGTTGCTATTCGTTTCTTGACCAGCTATGTGAAGAAACACGACTTTACACTCTTTGGTAAATACCGTATTGTACTCGGTAGTGTCTTGTTGCTCTATAGTTTTGTGCGTTTGTTTGTATAAGAAAAAAAGCTTGAGGGAATTTTCCTTCAAGCTTTTTAAAATCCTGTCACTGTGATTCCTAGTAGACGGATGCCTTTTTCTTTTTCAGCTAGTTCTTCGTAGAGTTGAAGGGCAGTTTGAGAAATCTGGCTAGCGTCCTGTGTAGCTTGTGGGAGGCTTTTTCGTCTAGTTAGAGTGGAGAAGTCAGTGTAACGAATCTTTAGGATAATGATTTTTCCAGCTTTGTTTTGTTTACTGAGATTGTGAGCTACTTTTTCAGAGAGAAGAGTCAGCTCTTTTTTGATGTCTTCTTCAGCCTGGAGAATCTTACCATAAGTTTTCTCCTTACCGATGGACTTACGAATGCGATTGGACTTGACTGGAGAATTGTGAATTCCACGAGCCTTTCGATAAAGATCAAAACCGAGTCTGCCAAACCGATCGATTAAAGTGACTTCAGAAACATCCAATAAGTCTGCGCCAGTATAAATGCCCATTTCATGGAGTCTTTCTACCGTTTTTTTGCCCACGCCATGAAATTTAGCAATGTCCATTTGTTTGAGAAATTCTTGGGCTTGATCAGGGAGTATAACTGTCAAACCACGTGGTTTTTGATAATCACTAGCCATTTTAGCTAGAAATTTATTGTAGGAAACGCCAGCAGAAGCAGTCAGGTGCAGTTCCTGCCAGATATCTTGTTGAATCAATCGGGCAATTTTAACAGCTGACTTGATACCGAGTTTATTTTCTGTTACATCTAAGTAGGCTTCGTCAATACTCATAGGTTCAATCAAATCAGTATAACGTTTAAAAATAGCTCGAATCTGAAGTCCCACAGCCTTATACTTTTCATAATTTCCGGAGATAAAGACGGCTTGGGGACAACGTTCATAAGCTTCTTTAGAACTCATGGCAGAGTGAATACCAAAAGATCGCGCCTCGTAGCTACAAGTAGAAACAACTCCCCGCCCACCTGTTTGTCTTGGGTCACTTCCAATGATGACAGGTTTTCCTTTTAACTGAGGATTATCTCGTATTTCCACCGCGGCAAAAAAGGCATCCATGTCGATATGGATGATTTTTCTGGACAAATCATTTATCAATGGAAATATGAGCATTTAGCTTCCTTTCTAATGTCATTTTCTATTTATTATACCCTTTTTTCTGAAAAAATGGAAAAGAGTAATTTTGCTTTCAAATATATAATACAGATTGAACCGAACAACAGACTGTATTAGAAAAGAAAGTGATAAAAAAGCCTTTCTTCGCTTGTTGAAATCGGTTACTGTATGGTATACTGATCTCATGAATGTAACAGATGACTGTTGCTAGAAAGAAAAATGAGGACATTAACATGGTTGTTAAGACAGTTGTTGAAGCACAAGATATTTTTGACAAAGCTTGGGAAGGCTTCAAAGGCGTAGATTGGAAAGAAAAAGCAAGTATTTCTCGCTTCGTTCAAGCTAACTACACACCTTACGATGGAGATGAAAGTTTCCTTGCTGGACCAACAGAACGTTCACTTCACATCAAAAAAATCGTAGAAGAAACTAAGGCACACTACGAAGAAACTCGTTTCCCAATGGACACTCGTCCAACATCTATTGCTGATATTCCTGCTGGATTTATCGACAAAGAAAACGAATTGATCTTTGGTATCCAAAATGATGAACTCTTCAAATTGAACTTCATGCCAAAAGGTGGTATCCGTATGGCTGAAACTACTTTGAAAGAAAATGGATACGAACCAGACCCAGCTGTTCACGAAATCTTTACTAAATACGTAACAACAGTTAATGACGGTATCTTCCGTGCCTACACTTCAAACATTCGTCGTGCTCGTCACGCTCACACTGTAACTGGTCTTCCAGATGCATACTCACGTGGACGTATCATCGGTGTTTACGCACGTCTTGCTCTTTACGGTGCAGACTACTTGATGCAAGAAAAAGTCAACGACTGGAATGCAATCAAAGAAATCGACGAAGAAACAATCCGCCTTCGTGAAGAAGTAAACCTTCAATACCAAGCATTGCAACAAGTTGTTCGCTTGGGTGATCTTTACGGAGTTGATGTTCGTAAACCAGCGATGAACGTTAAAGAAGCGATCCAATGGGTTAACATCGCCTTTATGGCTGTCTGCCGTGTTATCAACGGTGCTGCAACATCTCTAGGACGTGTGCCAATCGTATTGGATATCTTTGCAGAACGTGACCTTGCTCGTGGTACATTTACTGAATCAGAAATCCAAGAATTCGTTGATGATTTCGTTATGAAACTTCGTACAGTTAAATTTGCTCGTACAAAAGCGTATGACCAATTGTACTCAGGTGACCCAACTTTCATCACAACTTCTATGGCTGGTATGGGTAACGACGGTCGTCACCGTGTTACTAAGATGGACTACCGTTTCTTGAACACTCTTGACAACATCGGTAACTCTCCAGAACCAAACTTGACAGTTCTTTGGACTGATAAATTGCCATACAACTTCCGTCGCTACTGTATGCATATGAGCCACAAACACTCTTCTATCCAATACGAAGGTGTAACAACAATGGCTAAAGATGGATACGGAGAAATGAGCTGTATCTCATGCTGTGTGTCACCACTTGACCCAGAAAACGAAGATCAACGCCACAACATCCAGTACTTCGGTGCTCGTGTAAACGTTCTTAAAGCCCTTCTTACTGGTTTGAACGGTGGTTACGACGATGTTCACAAAGACTACAAAGTATTTGACATCGATCCTATCCGTGACGAAGTTCTTGAATTCGAATCAGTTAAAGCGAACTTTGAAAAATCTCTTGACTGGTTGACTGACACTTACGTAGATGCTTTGAACATCATCCACTACATGACTGATAAGTACAACTACGAAGCTGTTCAAATGGCCTTCTTGCCAACTAAACAACGTGCCAACATGGGATTCGGTATCTGTGGATTTGCTAACACTGTTGATACATTGTCAGCGATTAAATATGCTACTGTTAAACCAATTCGTGATGAGGATGGCTACATCTACGATTACGAAACAATCGGTGAATACCCACGTTGGGGTGAAGATGACCCACGTTCAAACGAATTGGCAGAATGGTTAATCGAAGCTTACACAACTCGTCTACGTAGCCATAAACTTTACAAAGATGCAGAAGCTACTGTATCACTTTTGACAATCACATCTAACGTTGCTTACTCTAAACAAACTGGTAACTCACCAGTCCATAAAGGTGTATACCTCAACGAAGATGGTTCTGTGAACTTGTCTAAACTTGAATTCTTCTCACCAGGTGCTAACCCATCTAACAAAGCTAAAGGTGGATGGTTGCAAAACTTGAACTCACTTGCTAGCCTTGACTTTGGTTACGCAGCTGATGGTATCTCATTGACAACTCAAGTTTCACCTCGCGCTCTTGGTAAGACTCGTGACGAACAAGTTGATAACTTGGTAACAATCCTTGATGGTTACTTCGAAAACGGTGGACAACACGTTAACTTGAACGTTATGGACTTGAACGATGTTTACGAAAAGATCATGTCAGGTGAAGACGTTATCGTTCGTATCTCTGGATACTGTGTAAACACTAAATACCTCACTCCAGAACAAAAAACTGAATTGACACAACGTGTCTTCCACGAAGTTCTTTCAATGGATGACGCATTGAGCTAAGATTCAATTGGAATAGAGAAAAGCTAGTCGATCTGACTGGCTTTTTGTGTGCTTAAAGAATTTTAAAAAATAGTCAAATTTGGTCAAAAAGTTATTGACTTTTACTGACCAATGTGATATAGTAGAAATATAAGGAAAATGAATTCCTTAGAAAACTTCATTTTCAATGATTTTATTTCTTGAAAATGTACGATAGATACCCTAGAAAGGGGTGAGGCCTATGTTAAATCTAACAGACTTTGAAAAGAAGATGATAGAAGGCTTATTTAAGAAAGAAAAACCAGAAATTATACGTAGAGTAGCTAGTTAGCTAGTCTAAAATTTTTAAAACAAAGGTCAAAGATAGTCAATATCAGAGATCGCAAATAATTAACAATAAACGAGGTAAAGAATATGAACAACAACTTTAATAACTTTAACAATATGGATGATTTATTTAACCAATTGATGGGTGGTATGCGAGGATACAGTTCTGAAAACCGTCGCTACTTGATTAATGGACGTGAAGTGACACCTGAGGAATTTGCTCACTATCGTGCAACTGGTCAATTGCCAGGAAATGCAGAAGTTGATGGACAAATGCAACAACACGCTTCAGGTATGAAACAAGACGGTGTCCTTGCTAAACTAGGTCGTAACTTGACAGCGGAAGCTCGTGAGGGCAAGTTGGATCCTGTTATCGGACGAAACAAGGAAATTCAAGAAACATCTGAAATCCTCTCACGTCGTACGAAAAATAATCCTGTTCTAGTCGGAGATGCAGGTGTTGGTAAGACAGCCGTTGTCGAAGGTCTAGCACAAGCGATTGTGAATGGAGATGTTCCGGCTGCCATTAAGAACAAGGAAATTATTTCTATTGATATCTCAGGTCTTGAGGCTGGTACTCAATACCGTGGTAGCTTTGAAGAAAACGTTCAAAACCTAGTCAACGAGGTGAAAGAAGCAGGGAATATTATCCTCTTCTTTGATGAAATTCATCAAATTCTCGGTGCTGGTAGCACGGGTGGAGACAGTGGTTCTAAAGGGCTTGCGGACATTCTCAAGCCAGCTCTCTCTCGTGGTGAATTGACCGTTATTGGAGCGACAACTCAAGACGAATACCGTAACACCATCCTGAAGAATGCGGCTCTTGCTCGTCGTTTCAACGAAGTGAAGGTCAATGCTCCTTCAGCAGAGGACACTTTTAAAATCCTTCAAGGGATTCGTGACCTCTATCAACAACACCACAATGTTATCTTGCCAGACGAAGTATTGAAAGCAGCAGTGGATTATTCCATCCAATACATTCCTCAACGTAGCTTGCCAGATAAGGCTATTGACCTTGTCGATGTAACGGCAGCTCACTTGGCAGCTCAACATCCTGTAACAGATGTTCATGCTGTTGAGCGGGAGATTGAGGCAGAAAAAGACAAGCAAGAAAAAGCAGTTGAAGCAGAAGACTTTGAAGCAGCTCTCAATGCCAAAACACGCATTGCTGAATTAGAGAAAAAAGTCGAAAACCACACAGAAGACATGAAAGTGACTGCAAGCATCAACGATGTGGCTGAGTCTGTAGAGCGAATGACAGGTATTCCGGTGTCTCAAATGGGAGCATCCGACATCGAACGTTTGAAAGATATGGCTCATCGTTTGGAACACAAGGTAATCGGCCAAGATAAGGCAGTAGAAGCAGTGGCTCGTGCTATCCGTCGTAACCGTGCTGGTTTTGATGAAGGCAATCGCCCAATCGGTAGCTTCCTCTTTGTAGGCCCAACTGGGGTTGGTAAGACCGAGCTTGCTAAGCAATTGGCACTGGATATGTTTGGAACTAAGGATGCTATCATTCGTTTGGATATGTCTGAATACAGTGACCGCACAGCTGTATCTAAGTTGATCGGTACAACAGCAGGTTATGTGGGGTATGATGACAATAGCAATACCTTGACAGAACGTGTTCGTCGCAATCCATACTCTATCATTCTCTTGGACGAAATTGAAAAGGCTGATCCTCAAGTAATCACCCTTCTCCTCCAAGTCTTGGATGACGGTCGTTTAACTGATGGTCAAGGAAATACCGTTAACTTTAAAAATACTGTCATTATCGCGACATCAAATGCTGGATTTGGCTATGAAGCTAACTTGACAGAAGATGCGGACAAACCAGAGTTGATGGATCGTTTGAAACCATACTTCCGTCCAGAATTCCTCAACCGCTTTAACGCAGTTATTGAGTTCTCACACTTGAATAAGGAAGACCTTTCTAAGATTGTGGACTTGATGTTGGCTGAAGTCAACCAAACCTTGGCTAAGAAAGACATTGATTTAGAAGTCAGCCAAGCGGCTAAAGACTATATCACAGAAGAAGGTTATGACGAAGTTATGGGTGTTCGTCCTCTCCGTCGCGTGGTTGAACAACAAATTCGTGATAAGGTGACAGACTTCCACTTGGATAACCTTGATGCTAAACATTTGGAAGCAGATATGGAAGATGGCGTTTTGATCATTCGTGAAAAAGCCTAACTCAAGATTTTGAGAATAAAAAAGAAGGAACTAGCTAAAAAGCGGGTTCCTTTTGTGTTTAGATGATATGGCGCTCAAAGGCATCATCTGAGATTCCTTGTTCCAGGATGAGTTTCGCCCATTCTTTAGCAGAAAAGAGGCTGTGGTCCTTGTAGTTTCCGCAAGATTCAATGGTTGTTCCAGGGACATCTTCCCAAGTAGTAGTCTCAGCGATTTCCTTGAGCGAATCCTTGATAACAGCCACAATCTCAGCGCTGGTGTGACGTCCCCACATAATCATGTGGAAGCCTGTGCGGCAACCAAATGGCGAACAGTCAATCATGCCGTCAATGCGGGTGCGGATGAGTTTGGCCAAGAGGTGTTCAATAGTGTGAAGCCCAGCGGTAGGGATAGAGTCCTCATTTGGCTGTACCAAGCGAATATCAAAGTTGGAGATGATGTCTCCTTTTGGCCCTGTTTCTTCCCCAATCAAGCGAACATAGGGTGCTTTAACAATGGTGTGGTCAAGTTCAAAACTTTCGACAATAACTTCTTTTGACATGGTAAATCCTTTCAGTTTTCTTCTTTCATTATATCATAAAGCCTGCTCTTGATGGAGTTTGATAAATGACTTTTTGGTACTAGCATTATAACAAAGTCTCTATACATAAACCTCAGAATTATAAAGAAAGAATGAAGTAAAGGAAAAGAAAAACTAAGTTCTTTCTAATGAAGCTAGAGTGACTTTTGAAAGGTGGGATCAACTTTTAGAATTTTTGCTCGATCTCTGAACTAATTCTGAACTAGATTGGATATACTGGAGAAAATAAAGATAAAGGAGTTCAGTATGGAACATATGGTGAAAATAGAAGGAGTCTGCAAGAAGCATGGCAGCAAGCAGATTTTGGAAGATATTTCTTTTACAGCTAGAAGCGGTCGGATTACAGCTTTTCTGGGTCCAAATGGTGCAGGGAAAAGTTCGACCTTGAGGATTCTCTTGGGGTTAGATCGGGCGACAGCAGGGACGGCGACTTTTGATGGGCAAACCTATCAGTCAATGACTTATCCGCTCAGAACGGTAGGTGCAGCCTTTGACGGCATTGGCGGTTTGCCAAATCGTAAGGTCTATGACCACTTGAAGATTATTGCGGCGAGTAATGCTATTCCCAAGTTTCGGATTGATGAGGTATTGGAGATGACTGGAATTGCTCATAAGAGGAAGGACCTCTTGTCAAGCCTGTCTCTGGGGGAAGGTCAACGCTTGGGTTTGGCTGCAGCTTTGCTGGGTGATCCTCAGTTTCTTATATTAGATGAGCCGACCAATGGACTGGATCCAAGTGGGATTAAGTGGTTTAGAAAGTTCATCCGTCAGCAGGCTGATTTAGAGAAAACGGTACTTCTATCTTCTCATATCCTATCAGAGGTGCAAATGGTGACAGATGATGTAGTCTTGATTCATCATGGGCGAATTATTGAGCAGGGACAATTGGAAGAGGTACTGCAAGATTCAGACAGTCTAGAAGATCTCTTCTTTGATTTGACAGAGGAGGTTTAAGATGAAAGAAACGATGTCCTTATTGCATTCAGAATGGTTGAAAATTCGCTCAACCAAGGCTTTCAGAGTGAGTATGGCCTTCATGCTGCTATTGGTGCCTGCTGTATCCTGGCTGGAGGGCCGACAGTATTTATCTATTGGCTTGGATGCCACCCCTGAGATGGTTCCCGGTCTGGCAGAAGCCATTGATCCGCTGGAATATCTGGGTCTCAACGGGGCCTCTATGGCGGGCATGGTTTTGGTCATCTTAGCTGGAATTTTGGGAGCTATGGAATTTCAGTCTCATAGCTTGAGAACCAGTCTTTTGACCTGTAATAACCGCCTGAAGTTGCTTGTGGGGAAACTCATGACCTTTGCTTGCTTTTCTCTCGTCAGTAGCTTTTTATCAATCTACTTTAGTTATATGGTCATGCACCTGGCTTTAGGAAAGGAGGGGCTTGATCCGATTCTGCTCAATCAGGCAGCTTGGAGTCTGCTTTTGTGGAAAACCTTATCTCTAACTCTATTGGGAATCCTTTCATTTTTGTTAGGTTTATTGGCTCGGACCATGCTAGTTCCTCTGCTTTTTCTCGTACCCCAAATCTATAATTTAGGAAACTACCTAGCTGCTCACACGAGTTGGGGAGCTTATTTGCCACAGCCAGCAGGAGAGTTGTTTACTGCAACGCCGACTTCTCAATATGCCAACAATCCCTTGCAAGGGCTCTTGATACTAGGCGTATGGTTACTAGTCATCGGTGGCATGACTTCTCTGCGCTTTTTGAAGACGGATTTAGGAGGACGCTACTGATGATAAAAGCTCTGCTTAGAAGTGAATGGATTAAGTTCCGTTCTTACTATCTCGCTCTTGGTGCAGCCTTGGTGGTTCTGGTAGTCGTTCCTTTTTTCCTGATGAATCTTGACTATAGTCAGACAGCAGTTGGCCAGACGAAGGCTCTGAGCGAGGTTTTGCATGCCCTCTATCTGGCGCAGCCTGTCATCGTCATCTTCACTTCTCTCTATTTTGCCCAAGAGTTTGTCAAGTCTGGGATGCGAACGAATTTTCTAACCGTATCAAATAGAAGGGCTTGGTTGGCTGGGAAAATCCTTTTTCTGTTCTTGCTGCTCTTGGTTCTCTATAGTGTCATTATAAGTAGCTGTTTCTTTGTTATGCTGGCTCGATTTGACCTGGACTTTAGCTGGTCCTTACTGGGGAAATTCCTCTATTACAGCTCTTTTGGTCTTATCAGCAATCTTTTTCTGGCTTTTTTAGCAGCTGGACTCGCTTTGCTCTTTCAATCTTGGATTGTGCCGGTGTCGGTGCTCTTTCCTCTCTTGATTGGACTCAGCCGTTTATTGGCAACGTTCATCAAGGAAGCAAAATACCTGCCCGATCTGGCTACCCTTAATCTTTTTGAGTATGAAGGACTTCAGCATTCAATAGATCTATCAGGGCTGGGAATACAGCTGTTCTGGCTAGCTTTGGTTTGGAGCTCTGCTATATTCTTAACCTTGAAACGAGATGTTCGCTAGAGGTATGCTATAATGGAAATCATGAGACAGTATCGTATTTTAGTGGTTGATGACGACCAGAGCATTTTGAGGCTGGTGAAAAACGTCCTAGAGCTTGATGCTTATGATGTGACGACGCTTGATCAGATAGAAGAGCTAGAGCTGACGCATTTTGTCGGATATGACTTGATTCTGCTGGATGTGATGATGGAGCCTGTTAATGGTTTTGAGCTGTGTTCCTACATTCGTCCTCATCTTTCTTGTCCAATCATCTTTCTGACGGCTAAGGAGTTGGAGGCGGACAAGGTGGAGGGGCTCTTTCGTGGTGCAGATGACTATATTGTCAAACCTTTTGGGACCAAAGAATTGCTGGCGCGTGTCAGAGCGCATCTTCGGCGGGAGGAAAGACGGAAGGAGCGCTATTCTGAAATTGCTTCTTGTCAATTTTATCCAGAGCGTTGTGAAGTTGCCTGTTTTGGTAAAGTCTTGAAATTTTCAGAGCGGGAGTTTAAATTGCTACATTTACTTGCTAGCAATCCCAAGCAGACCTTCTCAGCTGAACGCCTGCATACCTTGCTTTACCCAGAAAGCTCAGAAACACAGCTTCGCTCCATCTCAGAATACGTATATCAGATTCGCCAAAAATGCAAACAAGAAGGGTTGCAAGCAATCGCAACAGTGAGAGGAGTAGGCTATAGATGGCAATTAGAACCCGAAATTTCAAAAGCCTAGTCTGGACAACCAGTTTAAAGATCGTCTTTTTTCATGTTTTGATTTTTGTGCTTATAGGTTATGAATTTACGCAAGGAAGTGATCACGTTCTTTTCACCTTGTTCTTTTGGGCAGGGAGCTTGCTGTTGATTACTTTTTATCATATTTTGAAATTGCTCCGAAAAATCGACAGGGAAATAAAAATGCTAAGGAGCGAGAAGCTTTTAGAAGAAAATCAAAGCCAGCTTTTTCGGATCGAGGAAATGCTAGAAGTTTATAGCGATTTACGAAGCAGCCATCAAGAAAATGCTCGTCTTCTAGAAAAAGAGCAGCAGCATAATCAGGAATTGATTCTACAGCTATCAGCGACATCGCACGATTTGAAAACGCCCTTAACTGTGATTAAGGGGAATGCTGAGCTCTTGGAATTGGCGCAGTTGAGCCAGCCTCAGGCAGACTATGCTGCTGAGATTTTGCAGGCCAGTCACAAGATGGAAGAGTATTGTGGCTCTTTGATTGATTACGCTAAGACTTTTCAGATTGATTCTAATCAGTTCAGTCAGCTTTCCTTGGAGGACTTTTTGGCTTCTCTACAGGACGACTGGGCACTGTTCAGCAAACAGGAAAGCTATCGTTTTTCTCTCCAAGAAGATTGTGAGCCTGGTCTGATTTTGTCAGTTCATTTGGACTATCTCAAGCGAGCTTTGATCAATATTTTACTGAATGCGCTTGAACATGCTGATCAGAACCAAAAGGAAGTGAAGCTGACGGTATCAGTGCAGCAGGACCAGTTGATTTTTGCTATCTGGAACAACGGCCCTGCATTTTCAGAGGAGATGCTGCTGGGAGCAGACCAACTCTTTTACCAGAGTGACCAAAGCCGCAATTCAGCTAATCCCCACCATGGTATCGGCTTAGCCTTTTCTAAGCAGGTTGCTCTCTTGCATGGTGGTCGTCTGACCCTGCTCAATCCAGACCAAGGAGGAGCCCGTGTCGAGTTGACAATTTCATTAAAATAAATGAGGATGGGAAATCATAAAAACGCATAATACCAAGTGTTCAAAAGTCTTGATATTATGCGTTTGATTTTTTTATCATGTAAAGATTTGCTGGATTTTTCCCTCGAATTGAGTTTTTGTCCAGCCTTGTTTATTTATTTCCGATACAAGCGATCGTATTGGTAGAATGGGTCAAAGGTCACGTTGATGCCTAGCTTGCGAAGGACATTCTTGTCTTCATCGGTCAGGATGATGGTTGAATGAGCTTCGCTTCCTTTGAGATTCCCAAGTTCTTCCATGGCACTCGCAGCATCAGGATTTTCCATAGCTGTGATTGCAAGTGCAATCAAAATTTCATTTGAGTGGAGGCGAGGATTGCGGCTACCTAGATGATTGATTTTAAGACCTTGAATTGGTTTGACGACTTCAGGCTCGATTAATTTTACTTCCTTGTCAATAGCAGCAGATTTCTTGATGGCATTGATCAAGGCGGCAGCTGTAGGACCAAAGAGTTCAGAGTTTTTACCAGTTACGATTTCCCCATTTGGCAATTCAAGGGCTAGGGCAGGGCCACCAGTTTCTTCTGCTTTTTGGCGTGCAGCAACAGCAACCTGACGGTCTGCAGGTGTGATACCGAGGTCGTTCATGAGAAGTTCAATCTTCTTGACAGCAGATTCGCCAACTTTTTCAGCTTTAAAATCAAGAACAGTTTGATAGTAGCGACGGATGATTTCTTGTTTAGAGGCTTCGATGGCAGCTTCATTGTCTGTAATGGCAAAACCAACCATGTTGACACCCATGTCTGTAGGTGAAGCGTATGGAGATTCTCCTAGGATGCGTTCCAACATACGCTTAAGCACTGGGAAAATTTCGATGTCACGGTTGTAGTTGACCGTTGTTTCTCCGTAGGTTTGGAGATGGAAAGGGTCAATCATGTTGACATCGTCAAGATCTGCTGTGGCAGCTTCATAGGCCAAGTTGACTGGATGATGAAGGGGCAGATTCCAGACAGGGAAGGTTTCAAATTTAGCGTAACCAGACTTGATACCGTTAATTTGGTCGTGGTACATGTTTGACATACAAGTGGCCAATTTTCCAGAACCAGGTCCAGGAGCGGTTACGACAATCAAGTTGCGACTGGTTTTGATGTAGTCGTTTTTTCCCATGCCTTCTGGAGAAATGATGTGATCCATATCAGTCGGATATCCTTTGATTGGATAATGAAGATAAGAATCAATCCCGTTTTTCTCAAGTTGGTTGCGGAAGGCATCTGCAGCGGGTTGTCCAGCGTACTGTGTGATGACAACCGAACCAACAAAAATTCCCAGCTCATTGAATTTGTCAATCAAACGAAGAACTTCTTGGTCATAAGAAATGCCCAGGTCGCCACGTGCTTTGGAATGTTCAATGTTGCTAGCATTAATGGCAATCACAACCTCAACCTGCTCTTTCAATTCTTGCAAGAGCTTGATTTTGTTGTCAGGCTCATAACCAGGAAGGACACGAGCAGCGTGGAAATCT
Organism: bacterium; assembly: GCA_905221335.1. Lineage (GTDB taxonomy): Bacteria > Bacillota > Bacilli > Lactobacillales > Streptococcaceae > Streptococcus. The sequence continues at coordinate 35,756 of CAJNCT010000005.1, read as the reverse complement.
TCCAACATTTTGCCACCAAACTCCAAGTAGAGCTTACCGTCAAATTGGTTGATACGCTCCAAAATGTGGTCGCGTTGCAGATTCAAATATTGTTCAGAACTAAAAGCTTGTTTTTTCATTTTTTTACCTCTGACCTCTATTATAATAAAAAATTTGAAGATAGGAAACTACGGAGTCAAAAAAGAAATCAAAAAGATTAAGCAAACGCTTGCACTAAGTTTGAAAAAGCGCTATCATAGACTATAGATTATTAAAATAATGAGGTAAGAAGATGCAAGAAAAATGGTGGCACAATGCCGTAGTCTATCAAGTCTATCCTAAGAGCTTTATGGACAGCAACGGAGATGGAATTGGCGATTTGCCAGGAATTACTAGTAAGTTAGACTATCTAGCTAAGTTAGGAATTACAGCGTTTTGGCTTTCTCCTGTTTATGACAGTCCTATGGATGATAACGGCTATGATATTGCTGATTATCAAGCGATTGCAGCTATTTTCGGAACCATGGAGGACATGGATGAGCTGATAGCAGAAGCTAAGAAGCGTGATATCCGTATTATCATGGACTTGGTGGTCAATCATACCTCAGATGAACATGCCTGGTTTGTCGAGGCCTGTGAAAATCCTGACAGCCCTGAGCGTGACTACTATATCTGGCGGGATGAGCCCAATGATTTGGAGTCTATTTTTAGTGGCTCTGCTTGGGAATACGATGAAAAGTCAGGGCAATACTATCTCCACTTTTTCAGCAAGAAACAGCCCGATCTCAACTGGGAGAACGAAAAACTGCGCCAGAAAATCTATGAGATGATGAACTTCTGGATTGATAAAGGCATTGGCGGTTTCCGTATGGATGTTATTGACATGATTGGGAAAATTCCTGACGAGAAGGTAGTGAACAATGGTCCCATGCTCCATCCCTATCTCAAGGAAATGAATCAGGCGACCTTTGGCGACAAAGATCTCTTGACAGTAGGAGAGACCTGGGGAGCAACGCCAGAGATTGCTAAGCTCTACTCGGATCCAAAGGGACAAGAATTGTCTATGGTCTTCCAGTTTGAACACATCTGTCTTCAGTATCAGGAAGGGCAACCTAAGTGGTATTACCAAAAAGAGCTGAATATCAGTAAGTTAAAAGAAATCTTCAACAAATGGCAGACAGAGTTAGGAGTTGAGGACGGCTGGAATTCCCTCTTCTGGAACAATCATGACCTCCCTCGTATTGTCTCTATCTGGGGAAATGACCAAGAATACCGTGAAAAATCTGCTAAAGCCTTTGCGATTTTGCTTCATCTCATGAGAGGGACACCTTATATCTACCAAGGTGAGGAGATTGGGATGACCAACTATCCGTTTGAGACGCTTGACCAAGTAGAAGATATTGAGTCCCTCAACTATGCGCGTGAAGCTCTTGAAAAAGGTGTTCCTCTAGAGGAAATTATGGACAGTATCCGTGTCATCGGTCGTGATAATGCCCGTACCCCAATGCAATGGGATGAGAACAAAAACGCTGGTTTCTCAACAGGTCAACCTTGGTTGGCAGTTAATCCAAACTACGAAGAAATCAACGTTCAAGAAGCACTGGAAAATCCAGATTCTATTTTCTATACTTATCAAAATCTCGTTCAAATCCGCAAGGAGAACAGCTGGCTGATTCGCGCTGATTTTGAATTGCTTGATACGGCTGACAAGGTCTTTGCCTATATCCGTAAGGACGGTGACCGTCGTTTCCTAGTTGTGGCTAACTTGTCCAATGAAAAACAAAACTTTGCAGTAGAAGGAAAAGTTAAATCTGTCTTGATTGAAAACACTACTGCTAAAGAAGCAGTTGAAAAACAAACCTTGGCTCCATGGGATGCCTTCTGTGTGGAAATGACTGACTAAAATGAGCGAACCTCAAGCTTTTGAAGCTTGAGGTTTTTTACTAAAAATTGTGTAGAAAAATCTTAAAAAAATATTTGTTAGAATTTTCTAAAAAATCTGGCGAAAGTTCTTGCTTTTATGAAAAAATAGGGTATAATGGTGAAAACACTATCTTTAAGGAGATTACTTATGAAATCGAAAAAGTGGCTCTTAGGAGCAGGTGCTGTCTTGAGTGCGGCCCTTCTGTTAACCGCTTGTGGGCAAAGCGAAAAGAAAGCTGATGCTCCCAAGACATTTTCTTATGTCTATGCAATAGATCCATCATCTTTGGACTACAGCGTGACGAGCAAGAGCTCAACTTCTGACGTTATAGCCAACGTTGTCGATGGCCTCTTGGAAAACGATAAATACGGGAACTTGATTCCGTCGCTTGCAGAAGATTGGTCTGTTTCTAAAGATGGCTTGACCTATACCTACAAACTTCGTAAGGGTGTAAAATGGTATACTTCTGAGGGAGAAGAGTATGCTGAAGTCAAGGCTCAGGACTTTGTTACGGGTCTGAAACATGCAGCTGATGGTAAATCAGACGGCCTCTCTCTCCTTCAAGATTCTATCAAAGGTTTGGCTGCCTACATTAGTGGTGAAAGCAATGACTTTTCTACTGTAGGAGTTAAGGCTGTTGATGATTACACGGTAGAATATACGCTTAACAAACCAGAAAGTTTCTGGAACTCTAAAGTTACAACTGCAACCATGCTTCCAGTTAATGAAGAGTTTTTGAATTCTAAAGGGAGCGACTACGGTGCGCCAACACCATCAAGCATTCTTTATAACGGTCCTTATTTCTTGAAATCATTGACTTCAAAATCAGTCATCGAGTATGAAAAGAATCCAAATTACTGGGATAAGGACAATGTTAAGATTGACAATATTAAACTAACCTTCTACGATGGATCAGACCAAGAATCTTTGATTCGCAGCTTTACACAAGGTGCCTATACAACAGCTCGTCTCTTCCCAACAAGCTCAAACTTTGAGTCAACTAAAAAAGAGTACGGCGATAAGATTGTTTATAGTCCACAAGAAGCGACAAGCTACTACCTCACTGTTAACGTAAACCGCCAGTCTTACAATAAAACAGCCAAAACAGACGAAGCTCAAAAAACATCAACGAAAGAAGCTCTTCTTAACAAGAACTTCCGTCAGGCGCTGAACTTTGCCCTTGACCGTCACTCTTACACTGCTCAGTTGAATGGTGAAGAAGGTGCGGACAAGATTATCCGTAACAGCCTAGTGCCTCATGACTACGTTCAAGTTGGTGAAAAAACCTTTGGAGAGTTGGCTCAGGCAGAGCTGGTTTCTTATGGAGACCAGTGGAAAGATGTAGCCCTTACTGATGGTAAGGATACGCTTTACAGTCCTGAAAAAGCTAAGGCAGCCTTTGCGAAGGCTAAGGCAGAATTGCAGGCTAAGGGTGTGACTTTCCCAATCCGTTTGGATGTTCCAGTTGAACAGACCGATGTCATTGCCGTTCAACAAACCAACTCACTCAAGCAGTCTATCGAATCAACACTTGGTACGGAGAATGTCATTGTCGATGTCCTTCAAATGACTGATAATGAGAAAATGAGCATTACATCTCAAGCCAAGGTTCCATCCCAAAAAGACTATGACTTGAACGGAACTGGTTGGGGACCTGACTATCAAGACCCAGCTACATACCTCAACATCCTTGATGCTAAGAAGGGTTCTGCTCTTAAACACTTGGGGATCACTCGCGGAAAAGATCCAGAAGTGATGGCTCAGGTCGGTCTAGATGAATACAAGAAACTCTTGGATGATGCCGCAGCTGAAACCAGCGACCTCAATAAGCGTTATGAGAAATACGCTAAAGCTCAAGCCTGGGTATCTGATAGTTCGCTTTTGATCCCAGTTGCTTCTTCCGGTGGTTCTCCAACTGTTAGTCGTACTGTACCATTCTCAAAAGCATACTCACAAGTCGGAATCAAGGGAGACCCGTTTGTATTCAAAGGTTTGGAGCTGCAAAAGGATGTCGTGACTACAAAAGAATACGAAGAAGCTCTCAAGAAATGGCAGAAAGAAAAGATTGAAACAAATGCCAAATACCAAAAAGAGTTAGAGAAACACGTCAAATAGTCTATAAAAGAAAAGGAAGTTGCAGAAAATCTGTACTTCCTTTTTCTGATTTTGAGACATCAGTCGTCGTAAAACTAGGAACTTTACAATTTAGGATAAATTTGATAAAATGTACCTATGTTATAAAAAGTGACATAAAGGAGTGGATGGTGATCAAAATGAAAAAAAGACTAATCGGGACAGGTCTTGTCTTAGCGACAGGGATTATGCTCTCTGCATGTGGACAGTCCAACACAGATACTAGCACTTATTCATCAACATTTAGTGCGAATCCAACAACTTTTAACTATCTTCTAGATTATTATGCAGATAATACTGCTATTATTACCAATCTCGTAGATGGTTTGTTAGAGAATGACAGCTATGGGAATCTAACGCCAGCTTTGGCTGAAGAATGGTCTGTTTCATCGGATGGTTTGACCTATACCTACAAACTCAGAAAAGATGCCAAGTGGTATACGGCTGATGGTGAGGAATATGCTTCAGTCAAAGCCCAAGACTTTGTTACTGGGATCAAATATGCTGCGGACAACAAGGGGCAAGCCATGGATCTGATCCAAAATTCAATCAAGGGATTGAATGACTATGTGACGGGTGTGACCAATGACTTTTCAACTGTTGGTGTCAAAGCTTTGGATGACTATACGGTTGAGTATACTTTGACACGGCCAGAACCTTATTGGAACTCAAAAACAACCAATAGTATCCTTTTCCCAGTCAACGAAGAGTTCTTGAAATCAAAGGATAAAGATTTTGGAACCTTGACACCAGACAGTATCCTTTATAATGGTCCCTATCTGTTAAAAGATTTCACATCAAAATCTTCGATCGAATATGTGAAGAATCCACACTATTATGACCATGATAAAGTGACCATTGAAAAAGTTAAGTTAGCCTACTTTGATGGGTCAGATCAAGAGATGACGATTCGAAACTTTGAAAGTGGTGCTTACTCGATTGCAGGAGTCTATCCAAATAGTTCAAACTATGCTAAGACAAAAGAAAAATACCAAGACAATATCGTTTATAGCTTACAAGACAAGACATCTTGGTACTTTAACTTTAACGTTAACCGCAAAACCTATAATCATACCGCTAAAACAACGGACGAACAAAAGAAATCAGCTCAAACAGCTATCTTAAATAAAAATTTCCGTCAGGCTATCAACTTTGGTATTGATCGAACAGCCTACTCTGCTCAATCTAACGGTGAAGAAGCAGCGAGCAAAACCCTTCGTAATACTCTAGTTCCCCCAACATTTGTCCAGGTGGGAGATAAGACCTTTGGAGAAGTAACAGCTTCTAAACTTGTGAACTACGGAACTGAGTGGTCAGGTATCGATTTGGCAGACGCTCAAGATGCTTACTTCAACAAGGAAAAGGCCCAAGCAAAATTTGCAGAAGCTAAAAAGGAATTAGAAGCCCAAGGCGTGACTTTCCCAATCCATTTGGATGTTCCTGTTGATCAGACGAATAAAAATGCGGTTTCTGGTATGAACTCGGTTAAGCAAACTCTTGAAACAGTACTAGGTTCTGACAATATCGTCATTGATGTTCAACAGCTTTCGACAGATGACTTTGGAAATGTTGCCTTCCTAGCACCAAATCCAGCAGCTCGTGACTACGATCTAAACTTTGATGGTTGGGTTGGTGATTACCAAGATCCATCAACTTATCTAGACCCATTCAACGCTGAAACTGGCTTCTATCTCAAGATTTTTGGTCTTGATGCTAAAGAAGACCAAGGGCTTATCAAGAGTTTGGGACTCGATACCTATACACAACTCCTGAAAGAAGCAGATGCTGAGAACAAAGATGTCGCTAAGCGTTATGAAAAATACGCTGAAGCTCAAGCTTGGATGATCGACAATTCTCTAGTCATGTCTGCTATGTCAAATGGTGGTACAGCCTCTGTAACCAAAGTAACTCCATTCACACGTGCCTACTCTCTAGTGGGAATAAAAGGTGATGGAAACAACTACAAGTACATGAGATTGCAAAAAGACCCTGTTACCAAGAAACAATTTGACGAAGCCAAGGCTAAGTGGGAAGAAGAAAGTAAAAAGGCTATCGAAAAGAGCCAAAAAGAATTTGAAAATCATATCAAATAAAAAGTTGAAATAAGGTCTCTTGCAAGAGATCTTGTTTTTGTTTGCTCAAGGTTCTAAACAATGAAAGCGGTCACTTCAAAATATAGCTAAGAAAAAAGGAATGAAAACGCTGAGAATTGTGGGAATGAATGGAATTTGTCCTACTTTTGTGATATAATTACTTTAATTATTATAGTATAGGGGAGTGTCATGACGAAACGTTCAAAGAGATTTCGCTCAGGAAAAGTAAAGCGAAGCGTTAACATAGCCTTGTTAACTGTTTATCTATTGTTGGCTAGCTTTTTATTGTTTTTGATTTTTAAATATAATATCCTTGCTTTTAGATATCTTAATCTAGTGGCAACTGCGTTAGTTCTACTAGTTGCCTTAGTAGGGTTGATCTTGATTATCTATAAAAAAGCTGAAAAATTTACCATTTTTCTGTTGGTGCTCTCTATATTTGCCAGCTCTGTGTCGCTTTTTGCAGTACAGCAGTTTGTTGGATTGACCAATCGTTTAAATGCGACTTCTAATTACTCAGAATATTCGATCAGTGTTGCTGTTTTAGCAGATAGTGAGATTGGAAATGTTACGCAACTGACGAGTGTGACAGCACCGACTGGGACTGATAATGAAAATATTCAAAAACTACTAGCTGATATCAAGTCAAGTCAGAATACCGATTTGACGGTCAATCAGAGTTCGTCTTACTTGGCAGCTTACAAGAGTTTGATTGCAGGGGAGACTAAGGCCATTGTCCTAAATAGTGTCTTTGAAAATATCATCGAATCGGAGTATCCAGATTACGCATCGAAGATAAAAAAGATTTATACCAAGGGATTCACTAAAAAAGTAGAAGCTCCTAAGACGTCTAAGAATCAGTCTTTCAATATCTATGTTAGTGGAATTGATACTTATGGTCCAATTAGTTCTGTGTCGCGTTCAGATGTCAATATCCTGATGACTGTCAATCGAGATACCAAGAAAATCCTCTTGACCACAACGCCACGTGATGCTTATGTACCAATCGCAGATGGTGGAAATAATCAAAAAGATAAATTGACCCATGCAGGGATTTATGGAGTAGACTCGTCGATTCATACCCTGGAAAACCTATACGGGGTTGATATCAATTACTATGTCCGTTTGAACTTCACTTCGTTCTTGAAGTTGATTGACCTTTTAGGTGGCGTAGATGTTTATAATGACCAAGATTTCACATCTCTACACGGGAAGTTCCATTTCCCAGTTGGAAATGTCCACTTAGATTCTGAGCAGGCTCTGGGATTTGTTCGTGAGCGCTACTCTCTAGCAGATGGAGATCGTGATCGTGGACGCAATCAACAAAAGGTGATTGTGGCTATCCTTCAAAAATTAACTTCGACCGAAGCACTGAAAAATTATAGTACGATCATTGATAGCTTGCAAGATTCTATCCAAACAAACATGCCACTTGAGACTATGATGAACTTGGTCAATGCTCAGTTAGAAAGTGGTGGAACTTACAAAGTGAATTCGCAAGACTTGAAGGGTACGGGACGGATGGATCTTCCTTCCTATGCGATGCCAGATAGTAACCTCTATATGATGGAAATTAACGACAGTAGCCTTGCATCTGTCAAAACTGCTATTCAAGACGTGTTGGAGGGCAGATGAAATGATTGATATTCATTCGCACATTGTCTTTGATGTAGATGATGGTCCCAAGTCAAGAGAGGAAAGTAAGGCTCTCTTGACAGAAGCCTACAGGCAGGGGGTGCGAACCATTGTCTCTACCTCTCACCGTCGCAAGGGCATGTTTGAAACTCCAGAAGAGAAGATAGCAGAAAACTTTCTTCAGGTTCGGGAAATAGCTAAGGAAGTCGCGAGTGACTTGGTCATTGCTTATGGGGCTGAAATTTACTACACACCAGATGTTTTGGATAAGCTGGAAAAAAATCGGATTCCGACCCTCAATGATAGTCGTTATGCCTTGATAGAGTTTAGTATGAACACCCCTTATCGTGATATTCATAGTGCCTTGAGTAAAATATTGATGTTGGGAATTACTCCCGTCATTGCCCACATCGAGCGTTATGATGCACTTGAAAATGATGAAAAACGCGTTCGAGAGCTGATTGATATGGGCTGCTACACGCAAGTAAATAGTTCACATGTCCTCAAATCCAAACTTTTTGGAGAACCTTATAAATTCATGAAAAAAAGAGCGCAGTATTTCTTGGAGCGTGATTTGGTTCATGTGATTGCAAGTGATATGCACAATCTAGACGGCAGACCTCCTCATATGGCAGAAGCATATGACCTTGTTTCCCAAAAATACGGAGAAGCGAAGGCTCAGGAACTTTTTATAGACAATCCTCGAAAAATTGTAATGGATCAACTAATTTAGGAGAAATGATGAAAGAACAAAACACGATAGAAATTGATGTATTTCAATTACTTAAAACCTTGTGGAAACGCAAGCTAATAATTTTATTAGTGGCACTTGTGACAGGTGCGGGAGCTTTTGCATATAGCACTTTTATTGTTAAGCCAGAATATACAAGCACCACGCGTATTTACGTAGTCAACCGTAATCAAGGAGATAAGCCGGGACTGACGAATCAGGACTTGCAGGCAGGCTCTTATCTGGTAAAAGACTACCGCGAAATTATCCTTTCGCAGGATGTATTGGAAAAGGTAGCGACAAATTTGAAATTGGATATGCCAGCAAAAACGTTAGCTAGCAAAGTTCAAGTGACTGTACCAGCCGACACTCGTATCGTCTCAATCTCTGTCAAGGATAAACAACCAGAGGAAGCCAGTCGCATTGCTAATTCTCTACGAGAAGTTGCTGCAGAAAAGATCATCTCTGTAACGCGAGTATCTGATGTAACGACGCTTGAAGAAGCGCGACCAGCTACGACTCCCTCTTCTCCAAATGTTCGACGCAACACCTTATTTGGTTTTCTCGGAGGAGTCGTCGTAACAGTAATTACTGTTCTTTTGATTGAGTTACTCGATACCCGTGTGAAACGTCCTGAAGATGTTGAAGATGTACTGCAAATTCCACTTCTAGGAGTCGTTCCAGCTTTGGACAAAATGAAATAGGAGGAAGTTATGCCAACGTTAGAAATCTCACAGGCAAAATTGGATCTTGTAAAAAAGGCAGAGGAATATTATAATGCTTTGTGCACGAACCTACAGTTAAGTGGAGATGATTTGAAAGTATTTTCTATCACTTCTGTGAAACCAGGAGAAGGAAAATCAACGACTTCCACCAATATCGCTTGGGCTTTTGCGCGTGCAGGTTACAAAACGCTGCTGATTGATGGAGATATCCGCAATTCTGTTATGTCAGGTGTCTTTAAAGCAAGGGATAAAATTACAGGTCTGACAGAATTTCTATCAGGGACTACAGACCTGTCACAGGGGCTTTGTGATACCAATATTGAGAATCTCTTTGTGATTCAGGCTGGCTCTGTGTCACCAAATCCGACAGCACTTCTCCAAAGTAAGAATTTCAATACAATGCTTGAAACCTTGCGTAAATATTTTGACTATATCATCGTAGACACTGCTCCTGTCGGTGTCGTGATTGATGCGGCTATCATTACGCGAAAATGCGATGCTTCTATTTTAGTGACAGCGGCAGGTGAAACAAATCGACGGGATATTCAAAAAGCGAAAGAACAGTTGGAACAAACTGGGAAGCCGTTTTTGGGAGTTGTGTTGAACAAATTCGATACTTCAGTAGACAAATACGGTTCTTATGGAAATTATGGTGATTACGGAAAAAAATAAAAAATAGGTTGGGGGGATAGAGATGAATGGAAAAGTAGTAAAGCCTTCATTGGCCATAGTCCAGAGTTTTCTTGTTATTTTATTGACTTATCTACTTAGTGCTGTGAGAGAAACGGAGATTGTTTCAACAACAGCTATTGTACTTTATATCCTCCACTATTTTGTCTTTTATATCAGTGATTATGGACAGGATTTCTTTAAAAGGGGATATTTGATTGAACTTGTCCAGACATTGAAATATATCTTATTCTTTGCGCTAGCGATTAGTATTTCTAATTTTTTCTTAGAAGATCGATTTAGTATTTCCAGAAGAGGCATGATTTACTTCCTTATATTACATGCTCTCTTAGTCTATGTGCTAAACTTATTTATCAAGTGGTATTGGAAGCGGGCTTATCCCAACTTTAAAGGAAGTAAGAAGATTCTCCTACTTACAGCAACTTCTCGTGTCGAAAAGGTACTGGATAGACTAATAGAATCAGATGATGTTGTTGGGGAGTTGGTAGCCGTCAGTGTTTTAGATAAACCAGATTTTCAGCATGATTATTTAAAGGTTGTAGCAGAGGGGGAGATAGTAAACTTTGCGACTCATGAGGTGGTCGATGAAGTCTTTATCAATCTTCCAAGTGAAAAATACAATATTGGTGAGCTTGTCTCTCAGTTTGAAACGATGGGAATTGATGTAACAGTCAATCTAAATGCTTTCGATCGTAGCTTGGCACGTAACAAGCAAATTCGTGAGATGGCAGGATTAAACGTTGTGACTTTTTCTACAACATTTTATAAGACTAGCCACGTGATTGCTAAGCGGGTTATTGATATTATCGGTTCCCTGGTAGGTTTGATATTATGTGGTCTAGTCAGTATTGTACTGGTTCCTTTGATTCGAAAGGATGGAGGCACTGCTATTTTTGCTCAGACGCGTATTGGGAAAAATGGCCGCCAGTTCACTTTTTATAAGTTCCGCTCCATGTGTGTAGATGCTGAGGATAAAAAAAGAGAACTCATGGAACAAAATACCATGCAGGGTGGAATGTTTAAGGTGGATGATGATCCACGTATCACAAAAATTGGTCGTTTTATACGGAAGACGAGCTTGGACGAGCTACCACAGTTTTACAATGTTCTAAAGGGAGATATGAGTTTGGTAGGTACACGACCACCAACAGTGGACGAGTATGAGCACTATACCCCAGAACAAAAACGCCGTCTAAGTTTTAAACCTGGCATAACAGGTTTATGGCAGGTCAGCGGACGAAGTGAAATCAAAAATTTCGATGAAGTTGTCAAATTAGATGTGGCCTATATTGATGGTTGGACAATCTGGAAAGATATTGAAATTTTATTGAAGACAGTTAAGGTTGTATTGATGAAGGATGGAGCGAAGTAGGAAATGAAAATATGTTTAGTTGGATCTAGTGGAGGTCATCTGACTCATTTATATCTATTAAAACCTTTCTGGAAAGATAAGGAAAGATTTTGGGTTACTTTTGATAAAGAGGATGCAAGAAGTATCTTGGGAAATGAGACATTTTATCCTTGTCATTATCCTACTAATCGTAATTTGAAAAATCTTATTAAAAATACGATTCTTGCTTTCAATATTTTGAGAAAGGAACGCCCTGATGTTATCATCTCATCAGGGGCTGCTGTAGCAGTTCCGTTCTTTTATCTAGGAAAGATATTTGGTGCTAAGACAGTCTATATTGAAGTTTTTGACCGTATTGATACGCCAACATTAACAGGGAAATTAGTGTATCCGGTAACAGATAAGTTCATAGTGCAGTGGGAGGAAATGAAAAAAGTATATCCAAAAGCAATCAATCTTGGAGGGATTTTCTAATGATTTTTGTGACAGTAGGTACTCATGAGCAACAGTTTAATCGACTTATTAAAGAGGTTGATCGACTAAAAGGCGAGGGACTTATTCAGGATGATATTTTTATTCAGACTGGTTTTTCAGACTATGAACCAGTGCACTGCCAATGGAAAGCTTTGATTTCTTATGATGAGATGAATCGATATATGGATGAAGCAGACATTGTCATCACACATGGCGGACCTGCAACATTTATGGGAGTGATTTCCAAGGGGAAGAGACCAATTGTAGTACCTAGACAGGAAAAATTTGGCGAGCATGTGAATGATCACCAAATGGAATTTTGCTTAAAGTTACTAGGCGAAGGATACGATCTAGTTGTAATCGATGAAATTGATAAACTTAATGAGAATATTAAATATTCAAAAGTTCAGCAAGTTAGTTCTCATAATAGTAAGTTTACTAATGAACTGTCAGATATAATTGAAAATATGTTTATATAAGATATGTGTGACTGCCAGTTTTTTTGTGTTACTAATAATTGTCATACAGTCAGAGCTTTTTAAACTATATCGTTATTAAATAGTGAGTTTTATATTTTAATGATTACTATTCGTATTTAATAAGAAATAATGGAGAAGATGAATGAAGATTTTGCATATTCCAACAGGTGGCTTATTTTCAGATGGAATAGGGACGTTTATCTATTCTTATTTAGAATGCATGGATCTAGATAAATGGGAAGTGACAGTTTTAGCTACTAATATCCCACTGTTAGAAGATAAAGCAAAATTTGAGAATTTAGGTATCCAGGTAGTAGTTCTAGAGCGGAAAAAAACTGCGATTATTCACTATATGTGTCAATTATACAAATTAATAAGAGCTAATAAATATGATATAATTCATGTTCATGGTAGTAGTTCTTTAATGTCAATCGAGCTATCTGTTGCAAAAATTGCAGGGATCCCAGTAAGGATTGCCCATAGTCATAATACTACTTGTGACCATAGAAAATTAGATAAAGTATTACGGCCAGTATTTCATAAGTTATATACGCAGGCGTGGGCATGTGGTGAAGGAGCTGGGAAATGGCTTTTTACCAATAGAGAATATACTATTATTCATAATGCAAGAAATATAAAGCGTTATCAATTTAGTGAGTCCAAACGACAACAATTTAGAAAAAAACTATCTCTTAAAGATACAACTCTTGCTTTAGGTCATGTTGGTCGGTTTAATGTTCAAAAAAATCATGAATTTCTTGTGTTATTATTGGAAAATTTAGTAATACAAGGACTAGATGTTAAATTATTTTTAGTAGGTGAAGGGTCAACTTTATCAAAAATTAAGAATATGGTTTCTGAAAAATCTTTAGAAGATAGGGTCTTCTTTCTAGGTCATCTTAATGATATGAAATCATTCGTGTCTGCTATGGATATAATGCTTCTCCCAAGCTTGTACGAAGGTCTCCCTCTGGTGTCAGTAGAATGGCAACTAAATGGAATACAATGTATCTTATCTGATACTATAACAAAGGAGTGTATCTACACTAAACAAGTGACTTCTTTACCAATTGGGACCCCTCTTTATTGGGGAAAAGCGATAAGAGATTTCTGTCCAGAAGATAGATTGAGACAATCAATTGAGAATCAAAGACTTGCGAGAGAAGCTGGTTATGATATTGAACTGGAATCAGTTAAATTAGATACTTTATACAATAAATTGATAATGGCTATAAAAGATAGGACAAGAAAATGAAAAATGATAGGAAAGCTCAACTAATAATTACAATTTTTAAATATGGTAAAAGACATGTAGGACGATCAACTTTTTATCATAAGTTAAATTATAAAATGTATCAAATTTTAAATGCTATATTTGTAATTGGTATTTTCAATACAGAATTACCAGCATCACAAAATATTAGTGATAATATAATATTGTTTCATCCGTATGGGATAATAGTTAATGGCGATGTAACTTTAGGGAATAATGTTGTGATAAGACAGCAGGTTACCATTGGTAATAAAGGGATGGAAAGAGACGTGGGAAAATCTCCTATTATCGAAGCAGGTGTTGATATTGGAGCAGGCGCTAAAATTATAGGAGGGATAACGATTGGTGAGGGTTCAAAAGTAGGAGCTAATGCTGTTGTAACAAAAAGCTTTCCACCTGGTTCAATTTTAGTAGGAGTTCCAGCGAGGAATATAGCATCAGAGAAGTAATTTGGGATAGAATACAAATAAATGTGTTAATATGCTAAGATATGAGCATCAGCGACAATGCTGTTTGAATATTTTAGTGAATCAAAAAAGAGAGAAAAATGATAAAATCTAACTTAGTAAGTATTATATTATATTATATGTTCAATAAGAACTGTCGAATTAATTTAATAAATTTAGTGATAAATACGTACTAGTGAGAATTTGTTTTATTGTAAGAGAGTTCCTATCATTATAGATAATTACTAAATAGTCAGGGAAAGGAAAAACTAATGATTCCAAAAAAAATACATTATTGCTGGTTTGGTGGAGGTCCATTACCTACTGATGTTAAAAAATGTATTGATAGCTGGAGAAAATTTTGTCCGGAATATGAGATTATTAGATGGGATGAAAGCAATTTTATTATTAGTGATCAAAACAATTTTGTTCAGGCTGCATATGAAAACAAAGCTTGGGCATTTGTTAGCGACTATGCACGGTTAAGAATCATATATGAAAATGGTGGTATCTATTTGGATACAGATGTTGAATTGATTAGAAATCTTGATGAATTGCTTGACCATGTAGCTTTTTTTGGTGCTCACCAGGTAAATGGATTAGTAGCTACTGGTCTAGGTTTTGGTTCGGAAAAGGGGACGGAGATATTAAAAGAATTATTAAGACTGTATGATAATACAGATTTTGATCCGTGTAAAAAGAATGAGTTGGCATGTCCCATACTTAATTCGTTTGTCTTTACTGATTTTGGCTATCAGCCTTCTTCTAACATTGTTCAAACGGAGTATTTTACTATCTATCCTGCTGAGTATTTTGATCCTATATATGTTGGAGCCAATGCTAGAAATTTATTATCGGAGAAAACATATTCAATTCATCATTACAGTGCCTCTTGGACTCCTGTGAGAGTTAGAATAAAAAATAAAATCATTAGATATATTGGTAGGGATAAGATTCTACAATTAAAGAAAATTCTAGAAAGGAAAAGATAATGAAAATATCGCTTTCCAAAGTATTTTTTTTACAATTTTGTGCACTTTATATCTTTACAATTTTATATCCTAGAGGTATTACATTAACTTATTCTTCATCTGCAGATTTTTTTACTCTAATTTATAAATTTTGTTTATATTTCACCATCGCAGCCAGTATGATATATATTTTTATAAAAATATTATATCAGAGACTACACCTAGCATCATATACTTTTTTTATATTGCAGTATTATATTGTTTCTATAGTTATTACATTGTTTTTAACAGGCACAATAGATTCGGGTTTACAAACAGTCTTTTATCCGATCTGTATATATTTATTTTTTAATGAGATTCAAGATAGGGTATTGATTATAAAAATTAGTGATATATTTTTATACTGTTTAACTCTTTTATTCTTTATAAATACTTTGGATCTTATGATGAATTTTACCAATATTTATCATATAACCTTTTTGGGGCATGTCCAAGTGATATCACAATTTGGAATTATAGCTTTTTTCATTTCTTCCTATTACTTAATGATAGGAAATAGAAATCGCAAGATGGCCTTACTATTACAAATTTTGACTGTGCTCAATTGTCTATATGCTGATGTTTTTTTATCAAAGATTATAGCAATCTTCATGATTATTTACGCATTATCATTTAACATAAAGAGAGTATTTTGGAAGAGAGGAATTCTGATTTCTTTCTTGACATTTATTATAACTATTCTGCTTCTTTTCATTGATATTCAAGGTTATTTGATAAGATATTTACAATATTTTGATTTTACTTTTAATGGCCGCTATCAAATTTGGCGTATTGCTTATCAAAAATTTTTAGATTCAAAAATATATGGTTATGGAGTTTTTAGCCTTCATTTCAATCTTCCGTGGCAAGATTCTGGTGCTAAGGGGATCAACTATGCTCATAATCAGTTTATGCAATTAGCAATAGATAATGGAGTAATTGGTATCGTCTCTTTCTTTATTATGATTTTTTATATGATATTTTTAACAAGGAAGATTAGAAATTGTAGAGTAGCTTCATTGTTTTTATTTTCGTACTTTTGTTTGTTTATAGTAATGTTTATTGAAAGTGTAACCTATTACCCGTATTACTTTATTATATTGATTTTTCAAATATTATATGAAAGGTTAGAGCAGGTGGGAGAATGCTAAATAGTTTAATTAGAAGATTTAATCAAATTTTCTATAGTTATCGGGTTAGAAGAAAAGCTGCAGTTGCTAAAGGAAGAGTGTACACGGGTGGAAAAACATTTGTTACTTCGAATACCTATCTTTCTGAGAATGTTTCTTTTAATGGCATGTCAATGTTTGGAGAAGGTAGAATTTCGATAGGAAGAAATTTCCATTCTGGTATGAATTGCCAAATTATAACGTCGTTTCATGACTATGATACAGGAACTAAGATACCGTACGACAACAAGTACATACATAAAGACGTAATTATTGATGATAATGTCTGGATTGGGAATAATGTTATTATCCTCGGCGGATCTCATATCGGAGAAGGAGCAGTTATTCAAGCAGGGAGTACAGTTGTAGGGGAAATACCTCCAGGAGCAATCGCAGGTGGTCATCCAGCAAGAGTATTTAAATTTAGGAATATGGAGCATTATGAAGAATTAAAGAGACTAGAACAATTTTATTAAGGAGCAATATATGAATATTATAAGATATTTGAAAAGAAATGGATTTCGATATACATTAAATGTCCTCTATCAATATAAAATTCAAAAGATTTTAGATTCAATTGTTATTAGATTTACTAAGTTTAAAAAGTTACAAAATATTATTGTCATTGAATGTCACACAGACTTTGATAATAATGGAGGAGCTTTTTATGATTATTTGATAAGAAATAATTATAATAAGAAATATAAAATTATTTTATTATTAAAAAATCGACTAGTACGTACTCTTCCTGAAAATGTAGATTATTTTTATTTGAAAAAACCTAGTTTGAGAAAGGCATATTTGTTATCATTAAGTAAATTTTTTCTTTTCGATAATGATATACTTCGTAAATATAGAAAAGATCAAAAATACTTTTATTTAACACATGGGTGCTTTCCTTTAAAAAATACAATAGGTAAAATAACAGTTCCGAATTATGTTGATTTTGTTCTATCTCCCTCGGGCAATGTAGATAATATTATAGTTAAGCAGTTTGGATTAACATCTAAAGAGCAGTGCCTTCACACTGGATTTCCGTGTCATGATATCTTTTATTCAAAACCAGAACCTCTAGTATTTTTATCTGATTATGATAAAAAAATTATCTGGGCACCAACTTTTAGAAAGGGTGGTGGCTATAATAGAAATGATAGTACAGCTAGCTATCCTTTAGGTATTCCGTTACTTGAAACACTAGATGAACTTGCAAACCTAAACACATATCTAAGTCAACGGGATATTGTCCTGATTGTAAAGTTACATCCAATGCAAGATATTTCAGATTTGGAGTTGAAACAATTTAGTCATATTATGTTTCTGACAAATCAAGATTTGAATCGTAAAAATACAAATCTGTATCAATTGCTGATGAATTCAGATGCTTTACTCAGTGACTATTCTGCAATCTCGTATGATTATTTACACCTTGATAAACCAATAGGGTATGTTTTTTCGGATCTAAATGATTATAAGTTGGGGCTTTCAGTTGATAATGTAGATGATTACATAGCAGGTGATAAGATACTGTCTTTTAACAACTTGCTGCACTTTATTGATAACATTTATCTAGAAATTGATAAAAATAAAGAAAAACGCAAGGAACTATTTAATAAAATATTCGAAAAACAGGATGGAGAATCGTGTGAAAGATTGGCACAAATTATGGAATTATAAAAGCCGTTACGAAGAAATGTCTGTTGGGATGAAAGCGGCACTCTGGTATACTGTTGCAAATTTTATTCAAAAGGGTTTTGTATTTCTTTCAACTCCGATTTTAACCAGAATACTTAATGTTGATGATTACGGTACATTGATGCTTTACCAATCATGGTTTGTACTATTTGCTATTTTTGCGACCTTGAATCTTTCTCAAACAGCTTATAATAAGGGCTTAGTGGAATTTGAGAATGATAAAGATAATTTTACATTTTCTTTGTTGTTTTTGTCTAAGATTATTACTATAATTGTTGCTTTTTTATATTTTACTTTTAATATACTGGTTAAAGATAGTACTGGATTAACTCCCAGTTTCATGATATTTTTATTCAGTGATATTTTATTTAATATTAGTATAGAATTTTATTTGGCACGTCAAAGATTTGAATTCAAATATAGAAAAGCAGTTCTAATTTCAACTTCTTCAAGTTTTTTAATTGTGGCTATTAGTACAACTATCTTATTAGCGATTAAGAATGATTTATTCATTAAAATTGTATTAGATGCTATTATCCGAATTATCTTTGGTTTATATTGTTTTTATCTCTTGTTTTTTTCAGGGAGAAGGCAACTTAAGATAGAAAAAAAATATATTAAATATGGTTTGAGTTATTCATTACCTTTGATACCGCATTTCTTATCGCACTATATTTTGAATCAGTCTGACCGTTTGATGATTAACATGTTTGATGGTAAGGAGAAATTAGCTATATATAGTCTAGCTTATTCTGTATCAATGATTATGTTTTTGTTTACTAATGCGATTAATCAATCAATAATGCCGTATACATTTCAGGCTTTGAAAAAAAAGGATTATTGTGGGATACATAGGAGTACCAAATGGCTTTTTGTAGTAGTTGGGGGGATCACAGCTCTCTCAATTCTATTTGCACCAGAACTAATTGTTATTTTAGGTGGCAATAAATATAGGGAATCAATTTGGCTAGTACCTCCAATTGCCATCTCGGTTTATTTCCTTTTTGTATATTCTATGTTTAGTAATATCAGTTTTTATTATAAGATGAATAAACTGATTTCGTTAGTTTCCACAGGTGCGGCTCTTTCAAATATTATTCTAAATTATATTTTTATTAATATATTTGGATATCAAGCTGCAGCTTACACTACATTATTATGCTATATATTGTTATCGTTTTCTCATTTTTTCTTATATAGATTTTTATTAAAAAAAGAGGAAATTCATGAGGAACTTTATAATATGAAGATGATTTTAATAATATCTTTAATATTATTAATAATACTATTTTTGATACTTGTTATTTATAACTTAGCCATTATAAGATATGCAATTATTGCAATTGTTTTATTTCTTTTGTTTACAAAGAGAAATAAAATAATCACATCACTAAAAAGTTGATATTGAAAATTTAGAATCAAATTGAGAATATAGTAGATATCAAACCAGTATTAATAATGAATAATTGTTTTTATGTAATTTAGGATTAATCAAAAAATTGAAAGGAAATATCAATGAAAAGAGTAATTACTTATGGAACCTTTGATTTGCTTCATTATGGACATATCAATTTGCTAAAGAGAGCGAAGCAATTAGGAGATTATCTCATTGTTGTAGTTTCAAGTGATGAGTTCAATTTGAAAGAAAAAAATAAAGTTTGTTACTTTAATTTTGAACATAGAAAAAATTTGGTTGAAGCAATAAGATATGTTGATCTGGTGATTCCTGAAACAAGTTGGGAACAGAAAAAAACAGATATTAAAGAATATCACATTGATACATTTGTTATGGGAGATGATTGGAAAGGAAAATTTGATTATTTAAAAGAAGAAGGAGTGGAAGTAGTTTATTTACCAAGAACTAAAGAAATATCTACCACTAAAATTAAAGAAGATTTAGCAGATTAGATTTATTACAAAAATATTTTGAGATCAGATAATAAATTTGTTTCCATAATTATTAATGTCTTGACTATTTAAATCTCATTTTAAAAAAATCTAGTTTAAGATACCTAAAAATTCCATTTTTGAATATTGTTTTATTACCACAGAAGTATATTAAATTAAAATAAATTATTTTAGATTTATAATGTGGCTCTTTGTCAACTAACATCTGGAGAGGACAATCACTGTCTTCTCCTTTTTTGTCTTTTCAGAATATACAAAATTAACCCAAAAATTCTGAAAATTCTGTTGACATCTTTTTGAAAAGAGTCTATAATGGAGAGAAAGTTTTAAAGGAGAAAATGATGAAAAGTTCAAAACTATTTGCCCTTGCGGGCGTGACATTATTGGCAGCGACTACTTTAGCTGCATGCTCTGGATCAGGTTCAAGCGCCAAAGGTGAGAAGACATTCTCATACATTTATGAGACGGATCCTGATAACCTGAACTATTTGACAACTAATAAAGCAGCTACAGCAAATATTACCAGCAACGTGGTTGATGGTCTGCTAGAAAATGACCGCTACGGGAACTTTGTGCCTTCTATGGCTGAGGATTGGTCAGTATCCAAGGATGGACTGACTTACACTTATACTATCCGTAAGGATGCAAAATGGTATACTTCTGAAGGTGAAGAATACGCGGCAGTCAAAGCTCAAGACTTTGTAACAGGACTTAAATATGCTGCTGATAAAAAATCTGATGGTCTTTATTTAGTTCAAGAATCAATCAAAGGATTGGACGCCTATGTTAAAGGAGAAATTACAGACTTCTCTCAAGTAGGCATCAAGGCCCTTGATGATTATACAGTTCAGTACACATTGAACAAGCCAGAAAGCTTCTGGAATTCTAAGACAACGATGGGAGTTTTGGCTCCAGTAAATGAAGAGTTCTTGAACTCCAAAGGGGATGACTTCGCCAAAGGGACAGATCCTAGTAGTATTCTCTATAATGGACCATTCTTGCTCAAATCGATTGTAGCCAAATCTTCTGTTGAGTTTGAAAAGAATCCAAACTATTGGGATAAAGATAATGTCCACATTGGCAAGGTGAAATTGTCATACTGGGATGGCCAAGATACCAACAAACCAACTGAAGCCTTCAAAGATGGCAGCTATACAATGGCACGTCTCTTCCCAACAAGTGCGAGCTACCCAGAGACTGAAAAAGCCTTTAAAGACAATATTGTTTACACACAACAAGATTCAACAACTTTCTTAGTTGGTATCAATATCGACCGTCAGTCTTATCAACATACTTCTAAGACAGCTGATGAACAAAAAACATCTACCAAGAAAGCTCTTCTAAATAAAGATTTCCGTCAAGCACTTGCCTTTGGTTTTGATAGAACTGCCTATGCCTCTCAAGTAAACGGTGCAAGTGGTGCGACTAAACTGCTTCGCAACTTGTTTGTCCCACCTACATTTGTTCAAGCAGATGGTAAAAACTTTGGTGAGTTGGTCAAAGAAAAATTGGTGACATACGGTGACGAGTGGAGCAACGTGAACTTGGATGATGCCCAAGATGGTCTCTACAATCCAGAAAAAGCCAAAGCAGAATTCGCCAAGGCTAAGACAGCTCTTCAAGCAGAAGGTGTGAAATTCCCAATCCACTTGGATATGCCTGTAGACCAAACAAACACAACGAAAGTTCAACGTGTGCAATCTTTGAAACAGTCACTTGAAGCAACTTTGGGAACAGATAATGTAGTTGTGGATATCCAACAACTTCAAAAAGACGATGTCTTGAACATCACCTACTTTGCCGAGACTGCTGCTGGTGAAGATTGGGATATCTCAGATAACGTTGGTTGGTCTCCAGACTTTGCGGATCCATCTACCTACCTTGATATCATCAAACCATCTGTAGGAGAAAATACAAAGACTTACCTAGGATTTGACTCTGGAACCAACAACGCTGCTGCCAAGCAAGTTGGCTTGGAAGACTACGAAAAAATGGTTGTGGAAGCTGGGGAAGAAACTACTGACGTTTCAAAACGTTATGAAAAATATGCTGCTGCCCAAGCTTGGTTGACAGACAGCGCCTTGATCATCCCAACAACTTCTCAAACTGGTCGTCCAATGTTGTCTAAGATGGTGCCATTTACTCTTCCGTTTGCTTACTCAGGTAACAAAGGTATGAGCGAAGCCCTTTTGTACAAATATCTAGAAGTACAAGATAAGCCAGTAACAACAGAAGAATACCAAAAAGCTCAAGAAAAATGGTTGAAAGAAAAAGAAGAGTCGAATAAAAAGGCTCAAGAAGATCTCGCAAAACATGTGAAATAACTGTTGCAGAATATAAGAAAGGATTTAGTATTTCTCTTGAATGCTGAATCCTTTTTTACATTTGTAAAGAAAGATTCTAAATTTGGAGCCTCTTTTTGTCAGAATAGAGAAAATTTTTGTTAATTTTACTTGTTTCCTATTGATTTCTTAGTTATTATTTGTTATATTAAAAGCATAATTATTTTTTATTTATCAGGGTTAAGCATTGCACTTTCAGAGGAAGGAGTATTTTTTAAAAAGAAAATGTAAACGCTTACTCAAAAATGAAAGGATTTAGGAGTTTATGAATAAAAGATCATTTGAAAAACGTTGTAAATATAGTATTCGGAAATTTTCATTAGGTGTTGCTTCTGTTATGATTGGGGCTGCATTCTTTGGGACAAGTACAGTTCTTGCAGATAGCGTGCAGTCTGGCTCCACGGCGAATTTACCAGCGGATTTAGCTACTGCTCTTGCAACAGCAAAAGAGAATGACGGGCGTGATTTTGAAGCGCCTAAGGTGGGAGAAGACCAAGGGTCTCCAGAAGTTACGGATGGACCTAAGACAGAAGAAGAACTATTAGCACTTGAAAAAGAAAAATCAGCTAGTTCAGATAAGTTACCAGAAGGCTTAGAGGGCAAATTAGATAAGGCTGAAGATAAAGGGAAAGAAGTTGACAAGGATCAATTAGCTAAAGATACTGAGAATCTCGTTCCAGAAGATGTATCTAAAACAAAGAATGGTGAATTAAACTACGGAGCAACTGTCAAAATCAAGACACCATCAGGTGAAGGTAGTGGGATTGTCATTGGCGAAAATCTAGTTTTAACTGTTTCACATAACTTTATAAAAGATGTTCCAGATGGCAATAATCGTAAGGTCGTTGACAATGATAATGGTGATGGGGATATCTATAGCATTTCCTATCCAGGACTACCAGATGTTAAATTTAGTAAAAAAGACATTATTCACTGGGATCGTGAAGGTTTCCTAAAAGGTTACAAGAATGATTTGGCTCTTGTGAGATTACGTACAGTTCTCGAAAATACGCCTGTTGAAGTAACCAAAAAGCCAGTTGTTAAGAAAATCGGAGATAAACTCCATGTCTTTGGTTATCCAGAAGGGAAATTGAATCCGATTGTCAACACTACAGTTGATTTTGCAGAACCATATGGAGAAGGTGTTCAAGGTATCGGTTACCAAGGAGGAAAACCAGGTGCTAGTGGTGGCGGTATCTTTGATACAGAAGGAAAACTGGTCGGTGTTCATCAAAATGGAGTTGTTGGCCAACGTAGTGGTGGCATTCTTTTCTCACCTGCCCAATTGAAATGGATCCAAGATCACATGAAGGGAATTTCAAGTGTCAAACCTGCAGACTTGGAAGAGAAAGAAAAACCAGCTGAAGAAAAACCGAAAGAGGACAAACCAGCTGCTAAACCTGAAACACCTGAAAAAGTGACAGCTGAATGGCAAACGGTAGAGAAAAAAGAACAACAGGGAACAGTCACTATCCGAGAAGAAAAAGGTGTCCGCTACAATCAACTATCTTCAACTGCTCAAAATGATAACGCAGGTAAACCAGCCCTGTTTGAAAAGAAGGGCTTGACCGTTGATGCCAATGGAAATGCGACTGTCGATTTAACTTTCAAAGAAGATTCTGAAAAGGGCAAATCACGCTTTGGTGTCTTCCTGAAATTTAAAGATACTAATAATAATGTTTTTGTCGGTTATGACAAAGATGGCTGGTTCTGGGAGTATAAATCTCCAACAACCAGCACTTGGTATAGAGGTAGTCGTGTCGCTGCACCTGAAACAGGATCAACCAACCGTCTATCAATTACCCTTAAGTCAGATGGGCAACTCAATGCAACGAATAATGATGTGAAGCTCTTTGATACAGTAACTCTACCAGCTGCGGTCAATGACCATCTTAAAAATGAGAAGAAGATTCTTCTCAAGGCAGGCGCTTATGGCGATGAGCGAACAGTTGTTAGCGTTAAAACGGATAACCAAGAGGGGGTAAAAACAGAGGATACCCCTGCTGAAAAAGAAACGGGTCCAGTTGTTGACGATAGCAAGGTGACTTATGATACGATCCAGTCCAAGGTACTCAAGGCAGTGATTGACCAAGCCTTCCCTCGTGTCAAGGAATACACCTTGAATGGTCATACTTTGCCAGGACAAGTCCAACAATTCAATAAGGTATTTATCAACAAACACGAAGTCACCCCTGAAGTTACTTACAAAAAAATCAATGAGACAACAGCAGAGTACTTGATGAAGCTTCGCGATGATGCTCACTTAATCAATGCGGAAATGACAGTACGTCTGCAAGTTGTGGATAATCAGTTGCACTTTGATGTGACCAAGATTGTCAACCACAATCAAGTCACTCCAGGTCAAAAGATTGATGATGAAAGAAAACTGCTTTCTTCCATTAGCTTCCTTGGCAATGCTTTAGTGTCTGTTTCGAGTGATCAAGCTGGTGCTAAGTTTGATGGGGCAACCATGTCAAACAATACCCATGTTAGCGGAGATGATCATATCGATGTAACTAATCCAATGAAGGATCTGGCTAAGGGTTACATGTATGGATTTGTTTCTACAGATAAGCTTGCTGCAGGTGTTTGGAGCAACTCTCAAAACAGCTACGGTGGTGGTTCGTATGATTGGACTCGTTTGACAGCCTATAAAGAAACAGTCGGAAATGCCAACTATGTCGGAATTCATAGTTCTGAATGGCAATGGGAAAAAGCTTATAAGGGCATTGTCTTCCCAGAGTATACCAAGGAACTTCCAAGTGCTAAGGTTGTTATCACTGAAGATGCCAATGCAGACAATAAAGTGGATTGGCAAGATGGAGCTATTGCTTATCGTAGCATCATGAACAACCCTCAAGGTTGGGAAAAGGTTAAGGATATCACAGCTTATCGTATTGCGATGAACTTTGGATCTCAAGCACAAAACCCATTCCTTATGACCTTGGATGGTATCAAGAAAATCA
Source organism: bacterium (assembly GCA_905221335.1). GTDB lineage: Bacteria > Bacillota > Bacilli > Lactobacillales > Streptococcaceae > Streptococcus. The sequence goes on along the minus strand of CAJNCT010000005.1, from coordinate 10,737 downwards.
ATCTCCACACAGATGGTCTTGGCCAAGGTGTTCTCCTTAAAGGATATGGTAGTGAAGGTCATGACTCTGGTCACTTGAACTATGCTGATATTGGTAAACGTATTGGTGGTGTTGAAGACTTCAAGACCTTGATTGCGAAAGCGAAGAAATATGGTGCTCATCTAGGTATCCACGTTAACGCTTCTGAAACCTATCCTGAGTCTAAGTACTTTAATGAAAAAATTCTTCGTAAGAATCCAGATGGTAGCTATAGCTATGGTTGGAACTGGCTAGACCAAGGTATCAACATTGATGCCGCCTATGACCTAGCTCATGGTCGTTTGGCACGTTGGGAAGATTTGAAGAAAAAACTTGGTGAAGGTCTCGACTTTATCTATGTGGACGTTTGGGGCAATGGTCAATCAGGTGATAACGGTGCCTGGGCTACCCACGTTCTTGCCAAAGAAATCAATAAACAAGGTTGGCGCTTTGCAATCGAGTGGGGCCATGGTGGTGAGTACGACTCTACCTTCCATCACTGGGCAGCTGACTTGACCTATGGTGGTTACACCAATAAAGGTATCAACAGTGCCATCACTCGCTTTATCCGTAACCATCAAAAAGATGCTTGGGTAGGAGACTACAGAAGTTACGGTGGTGCAGCCGACTATCCACTTCTAGGTGGCTACAGCATGAAAGACTTTGAAGGCTGGCAAGGACGAAGCGATTACAATGGCTATGTAACCAACTTGTTTGCCCATGACTTGATGACCAAGTATTTCCAACACTTCACTGTAAGCAAATGGGAAAATGGTACACCAGTTACCATGACCGATAATGGTAGCACCTATAAATGGACTCCAGAAATGCGAGTAGAATTGGTAGATGCTGACAAGAATAAAGTAGTTGTGACTCGTAAGTCAAATGATGTCAATAGCCCACAATATCGCGAACGTACAGTAACACTCAACGGACGTGTCATCCAAGATGGTTCAGCTTACTTGACTCCTTGGAACTGGGATGCGAATGGTAAGAAACTTCCTACTGATAAGGAAAAAATGTACTACTTCAATACGCAAGCTGGTGCGACAACTTGGACACTTCCGAGCGATTGGGCAAAGAGCAAGGTTTACCTTTACAAGCTAACTGACCAAGGTAAGACAGAAGAGCAAGAACTAACTGTAAAAGATGGTAAGATTACACTAGACCTTCTAGCAAATCAACCATACGTTCTCTACCGTTCAAAACAAACCAATCCTGAAATGTCATGGAGCGAAGGCATGCACATCTATGACCAAGGATTTAACAGCGGTACCTTGAAACACTGGACCATTTCTGGTGATGCGTCTAAGGCAGAAATTGTCAAATCACAGGGTGCAAATGAAATGCTTCGTATCCAAGGCAATAAGAGCAAGGTCAGCCTCACTCAGAAACTGACTGGCTTGAAACCAAATACCAAGTATGCCGTTTATGTTGGTGTCGATAACCGTAGTAATGCTAAGGCAAGTATCACTGTAAATACTGGTGAAAAAGAAGTGACTACTTATACCAATAAGTCACTCGCTCTCAACTATATCAAAGCATACGCTCATAACAATCGCCGTGACAATGCTACAGTTGACGATACAAGTTACTTCCAAAACATGTACGCCTTCTTTACAACAGGATCGGATGTATCAAATGTTACTCTGACATTGAGTCGTGAAGCTGGTGATGAAGCAACATACTTTGATGAAATTCGTACCTTTGAAAACAATTCAAGCATGTACGGAGATAATCATGATACAGGTCAAGGAACTTTCAAACAAGACTTTGAAAATGTTGCTCAGGGGATCTTCCCATTCGTAGTGGGTGGTGTCGAAGGTGTTGAAGACAACCGCACTCACTTGTCTGAAAAACACGATCCATATACACAACGTGGTTGGAACGGTAAGAAAGTCGATGATGTTATCGAAGGAAATTGGTCATTGAAGACCAATGGACTGGTTAGCCGTCGTAACTTGGTTTACCAAACTATCCCACAAAACTTCCGCTTTGAGGCAGGTAAGACCTATCGTGTAACCTTTGAATACGAAGCAGGCTCTGACAATACCTATGCTTTTGTAGTCGGTAAGGGAGAATTCCAGTCAGGTCGTCGTGGTACTCAAGCAAGTAACTTGGAAATGCATGAATTACCAAATACTTGGACGGATTCTAAGAAAGCCAAGAAAGTAACCTTCCTCGTGACAGGTGCAGAAACAGGCGATACTTGGGTAGGTATCTACTCAACTGGAAACGCAAGCAATACTCATGGAGATGCTGGTGGAAATGCCAACTTCCGTGGTTACAATGACTTCATGATGGATAATCTTCACATCGAGGAAATTACGCTAACAGGTAAGATGTTGACAGAAAATGCTCTGAAGAACTACTTGCCAACGGTTGCCATGACTAACTACACGAAAGAGTCTATGGATGCTTTGAAAGAGGCGGTCTTTAACCTCAGTCAGGCAGATGATGACATTAGCGTGGAAGAAGCGCGTGCAGAGATTGCCAAGATTGAAGCTTTGAAGAATGCTTTGGTTCAGAAGAAGACAGCCTTGGTAGCAGAAGACTTTGAAAGTTTGGATGCGCCAGCTCAACCAGGTGAAGGTCTAGAGAATGCTTTTGATGGTAATGTGTCTAGTCTATGGCATACATCTTGGAATGGTGGAGATGTAGGCAAGCCTGCAACCATGGTTTTGAAAGAACCGACTGAAATCACAGGACTTCGTTATGTACCACGTGGTTCAGGTTCAAACGGTAACTTGCGTGATGTAAAACTGGTTGTCACAGATGAGTCTGGCAAGGAGCATACTTTCACCGTTACGGACTGGCCTGATAACAATAAGCCAAAAGACATTAACTTTGGCAAGACAATCAAGGCTAAGAAAATTGTCCTTACGGGAACCAAGACATACGGAGATGGTGGAGATAAATACCAATCTGCAGCGGAACTCATCTTTACCCGTCCACAGGTAGCAGAAACACCGCTTGACTTGTCAGGATATGAAGCAGCTTTAGCTAAGGCTCAAAAATTGACAGACAAAGAAAATCAAGAGGAAGTGGCTGGAGTTCAGGCGAGCATGAAATATGCGATGGATAACCATCTCTTGACGGAAAGAATGGTGAAATACTTTGCAGATTATCTCAATCAATTAAAAGATTCCGCTCCGAAACCTGATGCTCCGACAAGCAGTAAGGGTGAAGAGCAACCACCAGTTCTTGAAGTTCCTGAATTTAAGGGAGGAGTCAATGCAGCAGAAGCAGCTGTACATGAAGTCCCTGAGTTCAAGGGCGGAGTCAATGCAGCAGAAGCAGCTGTACATGAAGTCCCTGAGTTCAAGGGCGGCGTTAATGCGGCAGAAGCAGCTGTTCATGACTTACCTGAGTTCAAGGGAGGAGTCAATGCGGCAGAAGCAGCTGTTCATGAGGTTCCTGAGTTCAAGGGAGGAGTCAATGCGGTTGAAGCCTTGGTTCACGAATTGCCAGAATACAAAGGTGGAGCCAATGGAGTTGAGCCAGCCGTACATGAAAAACCAGAGTACACAGGCCCGTTAGGTACAGCAGGTGATGAACCAGCACCAACTGTTGAGAAACCAGAGTATAAGTTGACACCAGCTCCACTAGCTGATACAAAGACATCAGAAATCAAAGATACTCTGAAAAATGAAGAAAGCAAAAAGACACTCCCAGAAACAGGAGAAGACCAGTCTGATACAGCCCTCTTCCTAGCAGGAATCAGCCTAGCATTGTCAGCCGCCCTCTTTGCTATTAACAGTAAAAAAGAATAGATATTTATTTATTCCACAACTATATTGTTTGGATAAGTGGCTTGGACTTCTATGGGAGTCAGAGTCGGAAAATGAATCAAACACCTGGAGAGGACCTCTTGGTTCTCTCCTTTTTAAAAGGAGAAATGATAACGCTTACTAGCGTAGGCGGATGAAAGGAAATAGGAGAAATATGGACAAACACTTTTTTGAGAAACGCTGTCATTATAGTATCCGCAAATTTACAATTGGTGCAGCCTCAGTTATGATTGGTGCTAGTATCTTTGGAGCCAATATGGTTCAGGCAGCAGAAACAGCAGCGCCTTCAGAGACAGAGGGAAGTATCACTCATGTTCAAGCTCTGGATAAGTTACCAGATGATTTAGCCGCTGCGCTTGAAAAGGCGGATGCAGAAGCTGCAACAGAAGGAAATCAAGAGGGTAGCCAGGCAACCGAAGAAGGAACAAAACCTGCAGCAAGTGAAGAGGCAAAACCAGAGACAAGTCCTGCAAGTCCCAAGCCAGCAGAAACGCCGAAACCAGTTGAAACACCAAAGGCGGATAATCAACCTGCTGAAACTGCTACACCCGCAACAAAACCAGCTGAAAAGACAATCGAAGACAGAGAAGATGTAAACCACCTCGAAGGCGCTACGGCTTCAGCAAACAACCATGAGGCTGGAACAAGCTTTACAGCTGACAAAGCAGTTGATGGTGATGATAATACTAGATGGGCAACGGACAGAGATGTACCAAAACCAACCTTCGAATTAACTCTTCCAAAAACTACCCTCATCAAGCATGTGGAAATCGACTGGGATCGTCGTCTTCGTAATGGGCAAAATGACCCCAATATCAAATCTTGGAGTCTCTATTACGCAGACCAAGAAGATGTGGGGGCTAATGGAGAAAAACAATGGAAACTCGCTCATACCAAAACAGGAGAACCTGTTTTAGATGAGAAAGTTGACTTAGCCAATAGTATTCAAGCTAAATATCTTAAGTTAGAGATCAATGACTATCAAGCGGGCACAATGGGCTGGAGAAACGTTGGAATCCAAGAAATTCGAGCTTATTCTAACGTTCCGGACCATAGTAAGGTAACGGATATCCGCCAAGTAACCGAACTCACATTAGCAGAAGATGGACAGTCTCTTGTCTTACCAACTTTACCAGGGAAAGTTAGCCTTATCGGAAGCAACAAGCAAGGTGTGATTGACCTTCAAAATCGCATCTACCAACCTCTGACAGATCAACGTGTCAAGGTCATGGTACAACAAATCAAAGGCAGCCATACCTTTACCAAAGAGTTTGAAGTTGTTATCAAGGGGCTACATCAAGATGAGGGTGTGGGTGTGAAACCAAAAGTTGCACCAGCGGTCCAACAATGGTATGGGAAAGAAGGTCAATCTTCTATCACTTCAGATACAGTCCTTGCAACAGGAGATTCTGGCTTTGATCAGGCTGCAACCTTCTACCAGTCAGACCTTGCCAGCCGTGGATTGGAACTAGCAACAGGTGACAAGCAAGCTCAAAAACGAATCGAATTTAAAAAGGTTGAAAACAAGGGTTACGGTAAGGAAGGGTATGGCATCACTATCCAAAATAATGTGATTACCATCGAAGCTGCCACAAACACAGGAGCCTTCTACGCCACTCGGACTCTTCTTCAAATGGGGGAAAGCGACCTCCAAAATGGCGAAATTCGAGATTTCCCAAGTTTCAGCCACCGTGGCTTTATGCTAGATACAGGTCGTAAATTTATCCCTTATGACACTCTTGTAGACATCATGCTCAACATGGCTTACTACAAGATGAACGACTTGCAGTTGCATCTCAACGATAACTATATCTTCCTTAAGGAACACTTGGCAGGTAAGAACTTGACACAAGAAGAAGAACTCAAGTATGTACTTGAACATGCCAAGACTGGTTTCCGTGTGGAGACAGACATTGTCGGTAAGAATGGTCAAAAATTGACATCAGACGAGCATTATACCAAGGAAGAAATGCAAAATCTGATTAAGCTTGCCAAGGCCTTGCATATCAACCTAGTGCCAGAAATTGACACACCAGGTCACGCCTTGTCCTTTGTCAAAGTCCGCCCAGACCTCATGTATCAAGGTAGTTTGAGAGATTATGCAGGCAAGCACAATGTTGAGCGCGTAGCCATGCTCGACCTAGACAATAAATACGATGAAACGCTGGCTTTTGTCAAATCTGTTTATGACAAACTCCTCGATGGTCCAGATGCACCGCTTCATGGCGTGTCCACTGTTCATATCGGAACGGATGAATACTATGGCAGCAGAGAAAGCTATCGTCGCTATGTCAATGACCTTATCAAATACATTAAAGGAAAAGGCTATACCCCTCGTATCTGGGGCTCACTCAGTGCGAAACGTGGGAGCACTCCTGTTGATTGGAACGGAGTAGAGGTTGATATTTGGAGCATTGGCTGGCAACGACCAAATGAAGCCATTGCTCAGGGAGCTAAGATTATCAACATCACGGATGTGCCGACCTATAGTGTCCCAAGTGGAAGCAATAGTCAAGCAGCCTACGGGGACTATGCAAATTACGAACGCCAGTACAATAGCTGGACACCGAATGATTTTAGAACAGGTGGAGGTCCACTTCTACCAGCTTCTCATCCAAGTATCCTTGGTGGTGGGCACGCAGTTTGGAATGATAACATTGACCTTCATGAGACAGGTTTGACCTCTTATGACATCTTCAAACGCTTCTTCAAGAGCATGCAAACCACTGCGGAGCGCACCTGGGGATCTGACCGTGCAGCTGCGACCTTTGCAGAACGCACCCTACCAACGAGTCCTTATGCGCCACAGTCAAATCCTGATAAAGAGATTGATCAAAGTGACTTGTTTACCATCAATCCTGAAACAGTCAAGAACTATGCAAGTAAGAAAGTGAAGGCAAGCGAGCAAGGATTGGCTTTTGAGAAAGACAGCAGTATCGAAGGTTTGGCTGGTGATGTTGGTCCAAGTCACGTCTTGAAGTTTGATGTAACTGTCACTGGAGACGGGGAACAAACCTTCTCAACAAGTGGGGACAATCGTATCTATCTAGCTGATAAAGACGGCTATCTTGCTTACCAGTTTGAACAGTTCCATATCCAATTCAATAAAAAACTTGAAAAGAACAAACGTTATCAAATCTCCATCGTGACCAAACCACAATCTACAGAAGTCTATGTGGATGGTGAAAAGATTGAGCGTATTGCAAATCCAGCCCACCCTCGCTTTGCCCACAATAGCTTGGTACTACCGCTTGAAAGCATCGGTGGTTTCAAAGGAATCTTGCATAGCGCAGAGTTGTCAGACAAACCATTTGTAAATCCTCGTTTGATTTCAAATGACAAATTCACTGCTACTGCAAGTAGCCAAGAATTGCCAGGAACAGCGACTGAAGGAGCTGTTGAGAAAGCCTTTGACAATGATCCGAGCACATTCTGGCATTCTAAATGGACTGGTGACCGTGCGCCATACACCCTTACTATGACCTTGAAAGAAGCAGAAAAAGTCAATGGTTTGACTTATCTCCCACGACCAGGTGGTGGAAACGGTGTTGTGACGCGCTACGAAATCTACGCACAAAAAGATGGCCAAATGGTCAAGGTTTCAGAAGGAAGCTGGGACAACAACGCCCAAGAAAAAACAGTCAACTTTGCGGCGGTACATACCAACAAGATTGAGTTGAAAGTATTGGAAGGCGTTGGTGGTTTTGCAAGTGCAGCTGAAGTTCATCTATTGAAACCTGTCAAAGAAGAGCAAGAAACGCCTGCACCGAGTCAACCAGAAAAACCAACTACACCTGAAAAACCAAAAGTAGAGCAAACAGGTGATGGAACAGTTGAATTGGCAGATCAATTCACTGCAAGTAAACCAGCTAGCGAAGACAGCATTGTGGCTGCCAGCAAGAGCGCAGACTATCTCAAGAAAGAGTACAAGGTATTCCCAACGCCACAAAAAGTGACTTATGGAGAAGGAGTCACAGCCCTTCGTAAGCAAGTCAATTTGGTTATGGGGGATCAACTCGATATCTATACTCGCAATCGCTTGAAGAGTGTCTTGCAGGATAATCAAGTATCTTATACAACTGGTAAGACAGCAATCGTTGGCGCAACCAATATCTATCTTGGAGTGCATGGACAAGGTTCACAAGCAGAGCAAAACTTGTCCAATGTTTCAGCAGGTCTCTTTGACAAGATTGATGCCTATGCCTTGAGCATCAAGGATAATTCGATTTCTATCGTCGGAAAAGACACGGATGCAGTCTTCTATGGTTTGACAACCTTGAAACACATGCTTAAGGAAAGCCAAGTGCCAGTCCTTCGCAATGTGACAGTAGAAGATTACGCAGAGCTCAAGAACCGTGGCTTTATCGAAGGTTACTATGGAAATCCATGGTCGAATGCCGATCGTGCAGAGCTCATGCGTTACGGTGGCGATTTGAAATTGAACCAATACTTCTTTGCACCAAAAGATGATCCATACCACAACAAGAAATGGCGTGAACTCTATCCAGAAGAAAAACTAGCTGAAATCCGTGAACTTGCTCGTGTCGGGAATCAAAGTAAAACCCGCTATGTCTGGACTATCCATCCATTCATGAACAACCGCATCCGCTTTGGCAATGAAGCGCATTACCAAGAAGACTTGGCAACCATTAAGGCAAAATTTACCCAGTTGATGAAAGTGGGTGTCCGCGAATTTGGTATCCTTGCAGATGATGCACCAAGCCCAGTTGGAGGCTACAATAGCTACAACCGCTTGATGCAAGATATGACCAAGTGGTTGACTGAAATGCAGGGAACTTACAGCGGTCTTCGTAAAGAAATGATCTTTGTTCCTGGCCAGTATTGGGGTAATGGACGTGAGGATGAGTTGAAATCTCTCAATGAAAATCTCCCAAGTTCAACATCCATGACCTTGACGGGTGGTAAGATTTGGGGTGAAGTCTCTGAAAGCTTCCTTTCAACTCTCAAAAACAATCTATCCGCAGGTGGCAAGACTTATCGCCCAGTTTCACTTTGGATTAACTGGCCTGTAACAGATAATTCTAAACAACACTTGATTCTAGGTGGCGGTGAGAAATTCCTTCATCCAAATGTGGATCCAAGCTTGCTATCTGGTATCATGTTGAACCCAATGCAACAGTCTGAACCATCTAAGATTGCCCTCTTTGCAGGAGCTCAATACTCATGGAAACAGTGGAAATCAGAAGAAGAAGCTAAGAAAATCAATGATATTGCCTTCAACTTTGTAGAAAATGGTCATTTTGAAGATAGCAAGGTATCAGCAGCCTTCCGCGAACTTGGTAAGCACATGATCAACCAAAACATGGATAATCGTGTCGTCAAACTGGAAGAATCTGTAGACTTGGCTCCAAAATTAACAGACTTCATGACCAAACTCAAAGCAGGTCAGGATGTGACTGCCGAACGTGCAGCCTTGCGTGCAGAATTTGCCAAGATTAAAGAAGCAGCTGAGCTCTATAAAGCATCAGGCGATAAAAAAATGGTTGCCCAAATCCACTATTGGTTGGATAATGCAATCGACCAAATGAATGCTCTTGATGCCTTCCTTACAGGAACTGAAGCCATGGCTACAAACGATGCTGCTAAGCTTTGGGACAGCTATTATAAAGGCTTGAAGTTCTACGAACAGTCTCAAACTCATACCTTCCATTATGTAGACCATATGGAAAAGGCTGAATTGGGTGTTCAACATATTCGTCCATTTATCCTATCCTTGAAAGAAGTTCTGGCGTCTGAGGTTCAAAAAGTCTTGCATCCAGATCAAATCATCAGTACCTTTATCACCAATCGAACAGGTGTAGAAGGTGGTTTGGCAGAAGTAACGGATGGCGATTTGGCAACTCATGCGATTATTAAATCACCAAATAGCATCAAGACAGGTGATTATATTGGTATGAAGTTCAACAAACCAGTAGCGATTCAAACCTTGACCTTTGCAATGGGAACGCAGGCAAATCCACGTGATACCTTTAGTAAGGCAGAAGTGCAGTATCTAGATGAAAATGATAACTGGGTAACTTTGAAAGAGCCAAGCTATGTCGGAAATGAATCCCTTCTTAAGTTTGAAAATCTCAATATCAAGGCCAAGGCAGTTCGCATGATTGCGACAGCAGACCGCGAGAACACTTGGTTTGCAGTTCAGGAAATTGCAGTCAACCGTCCAGTTGAAAAAGCTCGTAGCCAACAAGCAACGACAGTTAGTCTAAGCTCAAACTTAGTTTACAAACTAAATACCTCAGCCCGTCAAATCACTGATGGCAAGGACAATACAGAAGCCATGATGGCAAATGCTGACGGTAGCAATACGACACCAGTAGATGCTTGGGCACAACTTGACCTCGGTGAAGTCAAGTCAGTCACTAAAGTACGACTTCGCCAAGGAACGGGTGATAAGCTTGCCACAGGTGTACTTGAGTACTCTACAGATGGAACTGCATGGCAAGAGTTGGATCGCCTATCAGGTGAGCAAACTAAGGAAGTGACCAGAGCGATCAATGCTCGTTACATCCGAGTACGCAATACCAAGGCCCTTGACCTCTGGTGGCGTATCCAGGACTTCTCTGTTGAGACACGCTCTGGAAACAGTGAGTTAACAGACACCAACGTCGACGCCTTGAAGGAAACACCAGTAGTGGATAGCTTAGGCAGTTACGAACTTCAAATTCCAGCTGGAACCAAACTCCCTGCTCATAGATATCTAGGAATGAAGCTTGACCGTATCCATCAGATCAAGAGCATCCAGCTCAAAGGCCAAGCCAACCCTGCTCTTAGCCTAGAGTATTCTGCAAATGCGCAAGAATGGACGCCAGCCAGCCAGTTGAAAGACAAATCTGTCGCAACCCACTTGGTACGTTATGTTCGTCTGGTCAACAAAACGGATCAGGAACAAGCTGTGACAGCCACTTCT